>DASZXM010000142.1:0-4336 GCA_035546415.1 Pseudonocardiaceae bacterium | reverse complement strand
ACGGGGCAGACTCAGCAGCCGTTTTTGTGGCGTTGGTTGTGGGTGTGTGTGGGGATGTTTGTGGTGAGTGGGGTGGTGTATGTGGTCCGGTGGTTCGTGGTGGGTGCTCCGACCCGGGCGGCGTTGCGTGTGGTGCGTGCCCGATTCGTGTCGGGTGAACGGATCCGGGCAGTCGGGGAGACACCGGGTGGTGCGGTGGGCGCTGTTGCGTCTTCGCATGCGTTCTATCGGCCGGGCGACGCCCCGGGCACCTGGCTGCGGACGCCGTGGGCGGATCTGGCGGACGTCGAGTGGGACGCCGCGACCGGCATGCTGGTGATGACCCTCACTGCCGACGGCACCGGTCCGATGGCCCTGCGGTTGGACACGCCCACCGAACTGGTGCGCGTGGCCCGCGAGCGGGTCGCGGCACAGGACGGCCGGCAGGAGAAGGGCGGGTGACGATCGAGCTGCCCGGCCAGGACGCCCTGCTCGGCAGCTGGGCGGCCCTGGCCGGCACGTCGCCCGGTGCCCGCTTGGAGCGGACAGGGGCGGCGGTCGGGTCGGTGTTCCCGGCGTGGGCGGCGCTGAACAACGTCATCGTGCTCGGCGAACCCGACACGGCAGCTGCCGAACTGGGCGTGCCCGGGACGACGGACGGCCTGGCGGCCTGGGCACTGGTGTGGCACGGCGTCGCGGTGTCCAGCGCGTGGACGTACCGGCACGGAACCGACTGCGGGATCTACGGGTTCAGCACCGTGCCCGCCTGGCGGCGGCGGGGTCTGGCAGCGGCCCTGATGCGTCATCTGCTGTCCGTCGCGGCGGCCGACGGCGCCGTGACGGCGACGCTCCGGTCGACGCCGATGGGCCGCCCACTGTACGAGTCGCTCGGCTTCGTCACCGTGGGCCGCTACGAGGAGTGGGTTCCCGACGATGCCGCCATCCAGCGCTTCGTTACGGTGGGCGGGGCGGCCGAGTGACGGTTCGCCGGTCGCGGACCGGGCGAGCGGAGGGCGATGGACGCGGAACGGTTGTTGCGAGTGCTCGACGACGAGGGTCGCTCGCTGGCGGCGTCGGCGGACGGCGGCGACCTCACCCGCCCGGTGTGGTCGTGTCCTGGTTGGACGGTCGGGGATCTCGTGGCGCACCTGACGGCGGTGTACCGGTGGGCCGCGCTCATCGTCACCGAGAGCCGGACCGAGCGGCCGGCACCCGAGGAACGCGCGGCACTGGACGTTCCCGAGCGCGACGCGCCGACGCTGCTGGACGCCTTCACGACGGCGCACCTGTCCCTCCTCACGGCGTTGCGGTCGGCGCCGGACGACCTGGCGTGCTGGACGATGTGGCCGGCGGCGGACCCCCGGTACTACTGGATCCGCAGGCAGGCCCACGAAACCCTGGTGCACCGGGTGGACGCCGGGAACGCGCTGGCCGGTGCCGAAGCCGACTGTCCCGGCGTCGACCCGGAGGTCGCGGCGGACGGCGTCGACGAAATGGTCATGGGTTTCGCGAACCGCTACCGCGACCGCCTGCGCTCGGCGAAGCCCGTCACGCTCGCGCTGCACGCGACGGACGCCGACCGCCGATGGTGGATTCGCCTGGGCCCTGGTGAACCGGAGTTCGGGCGGGGCGGGATCGATGCGCCGAACGCGACCGAGGTGAGCGCACGCGGCGGCCAGCTGTTGTTGCTGCTGTGGAACCGGCGAAGCTGGGAGAACCTGGCGGTCACCGGCTCCGACGAACCGCTGCGCACCTGGCGGCACAGCGCGCACGTGTGACTACCGGGCCGGCGGGAACTCGGGCACCCCGGCGAACGGTGAGTCCGCGGGGAACAGGTCCCGGAGGTAGGGCTGGTCCCGGTGCAGGTCGCACGGTTCGACCATGATGTTGCCCGGGCCGGTGTGCAGCAGTGGGCGATCGCCGTTGGTCAGCACCGGCGGCAGTCCGAGGTCACGCAGCCGGTCCGCCTCGGCGGCGAAGTCGTCGACCCAGTAGCCGATGTGGTGGAACCAGCCGGACTCGGGCGTGGCCAGCGGGGTGTCCGGAACGGACTGCCACAGTTCGATCGCGAACGGCCCGCCGAGCGAGAACGTCACGCTGACGTCGACGTCGTACGTCCGGCCGTCGCCGCCGGTCAGCCGCAGCGAGCGGACGACGACCGGCCGCCACCGCAGGCCGAACAGCGTGCCGATCTCGTCCATCGCCCGCGGCAGGTCCGGGACGGCCATGCCGATGTGCCAGACGGTGGTCATGCCGGCCTCCGGTCCAGGGTGCGGAACAGGCCGGCGAACCGCCTGCCGGTCGCCGGGTGGGCCGCTGCCGGGGCAATCGGGTGTGCGGTGTCGGTTTCCAGGACGTCCAGCCACTCTGCCGGTTCCGGGTGGCCTTCGATCAGGCGGAAGCGGGCCGCCGTGTGGAACCCGCCGGTGTCCAGTACGGTCGCGGCCCACGCGGCGCGAGCGGTGTCGTCCGACCCGTCGGACAGCACGACGTACACCGCGGTCGGCCGGCCGTGCTCGCCGGCCGTGGTCCGGGAGCCGACGAGCGCGTAGGAGCCGCGGAATTCGGGGATGACGGACCGGCTGCGCGGGTCGTCGAACAGCGCCGTCGGGTAGTCGGGCGAGTTTTCGGTCACGGGCCACGCGTCGGCCGGGTCGGGCGTGACGATGTCGTACAGCGCGGCGAACCGGGGATCGGCCGCCGTGCCCACGGCCGCCGGGTTCTCGAACCGGACCGCGTTGGCCAGCGGTCCGATCCGCGCGATGGTCCGGGCGTACGTGTCGTACCAGGCGCCTGCCGCCGGGTCCGCGCTGTTGGTCAGGACGAACCGCACGCCGGTTCGGTCGCGCAATGCCATGGTGGTCACCCTCGTCGATCGGGAAGCGGACACGCCGTCCGCATCTGCGACCAGAATACGGACGGCGTGTCCGGTTGCCGCCGTGTTTTCGGACACAGTGTCCGGTTGTCGTACGCTGGACCGATGGCCGAGACCGAACCGAAGCACGTCCGAGCCGACGCCCGGCGCAACTACGACGCGCTGCTCGCCGCGGCGAAGGACGTCTTCGCGCGGCTGGGTACCGACGCGCCACTGGAGGCGATCACCCAGCAGGCGGGTGTCGGGCGAGGCACGCTGTACCGGCACTTCCCGACGCGCGAGCACCTGTTCGTGGCGATCATGCGGGAGCGGGTCGAGGAACTGGACCGCACGGCGCGGGAATTGCTGGACGCGTCGGACGTGTCGGCGGCGCTGGTGGACTGGCTGCGGCTGTACGACCGGAGTGCCACCGACTATCCCGGCATGAGCGCGCGGGTCGGCGGTGGCCTGGCCGACGAGAACTCGCCCGTCGCGCCCCTGTGCGGACCGATGAAGGACAGCTTCGCGCGGCTGTTCGAGCGGGCGCGGGCCGAGGGGCGGGTCCGGGCCGACGTGTCGGCCGTGCAGGTGCTCACCCTGGTCGGCGCCCTGCCCACGGACACGCACACCGGCCGGACGGTCTCGCCGTACCTGGAGATCGTGCTGTACGGGCTGTTCGACCGCTGACATAATCAACACCGATATGCTTCGGCTGCGCCGCACCGACTACCGGCCGGCCTGGCTGGACGACCTCGCCGACGACGTCACCATGGAGGCGTCGGTGCTCAACGGCATCGTCCGCGTTCACGAACGCCTGACGGCGCCCGCCTGCCGGGCGAGCTGGTCGGCGTAGTGCCGCCGACAGCCCGCGCTGCAGAAGCCGTAGGTCGTGCCGTCGTGTTCCAGCGTCGCCACCGTGTCGGTGGCGACCATGCCGCACACCGGATCGATGAGCGCGGCGGGATCGTCGGGCTCCGGGACGTCGGTCTTGGCTCGGCTGATCATCTCCAGCAGGGCGGACTCGCCGACCACCCGCCCGAACACGCCGTACCCGCCCTCCGGCACCCCGACGACCTGCACCTCGACGTGCGGCTCCCGGTAGGGCCGCTCCGGGTCGCCGTCGGCCTGCGCCAGTGCCCGGGTGATGCTGGCGACCAGGAACGCGGTCAGGTCCTTGCGCCACGGGCCGGGCACCGACACGCGCACCACGTAGCGCGGCGGCTCGGCGGGGTCGAGCGCGCGGCTGCCGGCGATCCAGGCGCCGATCTCGTGGACGACCACGTGGTTGAGGGAGTCCAGGAAGTCCAGCACGCCGGGATTGGCGCTCGACGCCTCCTGCGCGCCGATGACGTCCCGGAGGGCGTCGACGTGGGTCAGCAGCTGCCGCATGGTCAACCGCTCGGCCAGGCCGCGCAGCCCGTCGGCGTCGAACGCTCCGCGCGGCACGAACAGTTCCAGGAACATCATCGTCAGGTCCTCCGTGATCGACGGTCCGACGCGTTC
>DASZXM010000141.1:0-2517 GCA_035546415.1 Pseudonocardiaceae bacterium | reverse complement strand
CGGCGGTGCGGATGCCCTGCGTCCACTCGGCGTCGTGCCGCCAGTCCATGGCGTACCCGCCCACCCGCTCCGGCGACAGCGGAATGACCCGCTCGACCCGAACACCCATCGCCACCGCCCTAGGCCACGCCGTCCTGAGTAGTCTCACCCGTCGGGGTCGCGAAAGCAGCCCCGACCCGCCGGTGGCACCGCGCGCCGTTCGCCGAGGACAGCGGACGTCACATCTGGACGTGGGACAAGGCGACCTAGGCTCGGAGCGGTGACCGGAACCGAACGGCTGCGCAACCTGTTCCGATACTTCGCCGTCACGCAGTGCCGTGGTCGGTCCCCGGTGTACGAGACGCTGAGCAACGGCGTGATCGACGACGACACCCTGCTCGACCTGCTCCTGCGCACGCCCGCCGACCAACGCCGCCCGAGCCTGCTGTTCGCCGCGGTCAACCACCTCCTGCGCGCGCACCCGGACGCGCCACTGGCCGCGTACTACCCGATCCACGGCGGCGCGCGCCCGGCCGACGACGAACTCGTCCCGACCTTCGCCGCGTTCTGCCAGGAACACGCCGAGGAACTGGCCCGGCTGCTGCGCGACGGGTCCACCCAGACCAACGACATCCGTCGGTGCGTGGCCCTGCGCGTCGCGCTCGAACACGTCCGCCGACGCCGGCCCGGCCCGCTCGCCCTGGTCGAGGTCGGTGCCAGCGCCGGCCTCAACCTGATGTTCGACCGCTACGGCTACCCGGGAACGCCGAACGTCTCGCCGGTCTCGATCTCGTGCGAGCTGCGCGGCCCCGTCGACCTCGGGCCTATGCCGGAGATCACGTCCCGCCTCGGCGTCGACCTGAACCCGATCACGCTGACCGACCCCGACCAGCGTGCCTGGCTGGAGGCGTTCATCTGGCCCGAGGACACCGACGGACTGGCCACCCTGCGCAACGCCGTCGACCTGGCGCTGTCCACGGGCGCGGCGACGGTCGTACGGGGCGACGCGACCACCGACACCGCCGCTCTGCTCGCCGCACTGCCCGGCGACGAGCCGGTGGCGGTCTTCACGGCCTCCCTGCTCAGCTACCTCGATACCGACGCCAGGACGGCATTCGCCGGCCAGTTGCGGGAAGCAGTCCGGGACCGGCCGGTGGCGTGGGTGTTCGCCGAATCTCCCGGCCTGGTCGCCACAGCCGGCCTCGACCTGCCCGCCCTCAACGGCCCACTGGCCCGCCGCAACGGCCTGTACGTCGTCGGGGCCAGCCTGTCGGACGACGGCGACAGCCTCCTCGGCCTGGCCGACCCGTACCTGCGCTGGCTGGCCCCGGCCCGCCACCCGTCCGACGACTTCCGGTGGTTGCCCACCCCCTGACGACGTGCCCTGGTCAGCCGCCGTTGTACTGGTTCGCGGGCGCGGCAGCGAGAGCTTGGAACGTGTAGATGTAACCGCCGCTGGGCCCGGACGCCGTGACGAACGCGTTCCGCGTGCCCGGCTGGATGGCCACGTGCGTCACGTTCGGCACGCTGCCCGGGAACGTCACCCGCCCGATCCGCACGCCCTGCGGGTTGAACTCGAGCACTTCGGCGCCGCCGTAGACGGCCAGGTACACGTTGCCGGCACCGTCGACGGTCAGGGAGTCCGTGTACGCGTCGGACCCGAGGCTCAGGTACGACGCCGTGTGCAGCGTGGGCACGACCGTGGTGGACGCCGGTGAGGAGAGTTGGTAGCCGACGTGGTCGAGCGTGCCGGACAGGTCGCGGTCGATCCACAGCGCGGTCTGGTCCGGCGTGAACACGATCCCGTTCGGGTGCGCCAACCCGGCCAACGCGACGCTCGCCTTCCCGTCCGGCGTCCGCGCCACGATCCGCCCGGTGGGTGCCGTCGGCGTCCCCTGGTAGTCGGCGACGTACATGTCACCGGACTTGTCGATGGTCAGGTCGTCCGGCACGATCCGCCGGTGGTCCACCGAGGTGAGCACGGTGGTCAACCGTTTGGTGCCGGGGTCGTAGCTGGCCACCCGCTGACCCTTGAGGTCACACAGGTACATCGTGCCGTGCGGGCCGAAGCCGATGCAGTTGAGCATGCTGCCCTGGTCGGTGTACAGACCGGTCACCTGACGGGTCGCCAGGTCGAGGCTCATCAACTTCGGCTGGCCATCCGGCGCGGTCGTGTCGACGAAGTAGAACCGGCCCGCGCTGTCGAAGGCGGCCCCTTCGAGGTCGGTCCCGAACACCCCCGGATCGGTACCGGCCACCTTGGCGAACAGTTGGGCGGTGGTCTGACCCGACCCGCCCGCCGCCTGACTGACGCCGGCCAACGCCACCCCGGCGACGAGACAACCGACAGCCACGACGAACCACTTACTACGCAAGGAAAGTCCCATGCCACGACCATGACACGGCAACGCCCCTCGCCAGCCGGAAACCAACTCTTCGACGGAGCGAAAACCAACCGACCGGCTGACCGGGTGCGCCGCCCCCTCGTCCGGGCGTCTAATGGGCACTTCCGTTGTTCTTAGAATGGCTGTGTGGAGG
>DASZXM010000140.1:0-3578 GCA_035546415.1 Pseudonocardiaceae bacterium | reverse complement strand
CCGTCGCCCCGTCGATGGCGGCGGTGATGGTGGAGCCGGCGAAGGTGAGGGCGAGCGTGTGCCAGTGGTTGGTGCCCGGTGCCGTGACCGTGCCGCTGGCCAGCGTGGTGACCGTGCCGTTGGTGTTGGAGTTCAGGATCGACCACACTCCGGTGTCGCTGACCCGCAGGTGGTAGGCGTTCAGCCCGGCGGCGCCCTGGTAGCCCTGGCTGCCGGCGCGGCCGATCAGTTCGGCGTAGCCGGACTTCTCCAGCAGCACGTCGGAGGACACCGTGTAGTTGCTCCAGTTCACGTCGCCGAGCAGAGCGTGCGGGTCGGACAGCGTGTCCCAGGTGATCGGCGCCTGGGCGGTCATCTGCCGGACGCACTGACCGCCGCGTCCGCCGCCGCAGCCGGTCACCTCGAACGCGCCCTGCCAGTCCATCAGGTACTTCGCCTCGGTGCCGGTGGCATCGGAGTCGAACGTGTCGCCGTAGGGCAGGCTCATGGTGCCCTGACCGGGACCGGCCGCTGTGCCCTTGGCCTGTCCGGTCGTGGTGGACACCGTGTAGACGTAGCCGGGTTGCACGGTGAGGCCGAAGCTCCCGCCCTGCGGTGTGATGTCGGCGGCGTGCACGAAGTAGTTCGCCGGGTTGGTGGAGTTGACGTTCGTGGACCACACGTGGACCGTTCCGGTGGACAGGCCGCCCGTGACGTTCACGGTGAGCGTCTGGGCCGCCGTGGCGTCCATCGTCTCGATGATCGTGGAGTAGTCCTTGTTGTTGGTGGACTTCAGCGAGACGTAGCTGCCGTTGCCGCGGTTGCCGCCGATGTAGCCGCTGGCCGTGTCCAGGTACTGCCAGCCCGGCGCGGTGAACTGGGTGGTCTGCGCCATCACCCAGGCGTTCTTGCCGATCGCGTAGTAGCCCGACCACGGCTGCGGCGCCAGCGCGACACCCATGGTGGGGTAGGGCAGGTTCGGGGTGATCGCGGCGATCACCGGCCAGTTGAGGTACGCCGTCATCTTGCCGTCGACGTAGCCGCGATTGATGCCCCTGGCCATCGCCTGCGCGCCCGTGTTGTAGTCGTCCGAGCCGTTCTCACTCGCCCACAGCGGCTTCCCGGACGACGACGCCGCCGACGGGACCGAGCAGTTGGTCTGGGACGAGCGGTACCCGCAGGGGTAGTGCGCGCCGATGACGCCCACCGCGGCGGCGAAGGTCGGGTTGGAGTCGACGTCGTTCGCGACGGTCCAGTCCGAGTCGGCCGCGACGATCCGCACGGCGGAGTACCCGTTGGAGTTCAGGGCGGTGCGCAGGTTCTCGTACCAGGACACGTTGTAGCCGCGTTCGTTCCAACCGCCCAGGTAGTCGATGGTCAGCCCGTGCTGTTTGGCACAGCCGAGCCAGGACACCAGATAGTTGATCATGTCGGTGGACCAGAAGTTGCCGCCGCCGATCCACCCCGGCGCTCCCCAGGCCAGCCCGTACAGCTTGATGTTCGGGTTGCGCGCCTTGGCCTGTTCGGCGAGCCAGAACTCGTAGCCCACGTCGCAGTTCACCGTGCCGCGGGTGTGCTCGATGCTCGGTTCGGCCCCGGACGTGGAGTTGGTGTCCCCGCCGATCTCGATCTTCAGGATCTGCAGGGACGCGCCGTAGTCCGGCTTGAACAGGTAGTCCAGGATCTGGCTGCGCTCCGGTTCGGGATAGTCGGTCAGTAGCCGACTGTTGCCGCCACCGCCGCTGATGGCTCCGACGCCGTCCAGTGTTCGTCCGCCTGATGTCCCGTTGATCGTGATCGACGTGGCGGCGTGCGCCTGCGGTGCGACGGCACCGGCGGCACCGCCCAGCGCCAGCACCACGCCGGCGACCACCACCACCGAGGGCCGCAGCCGCCGGAACAACCTGCCGAATCCCGACATGATCGGTTTTCCTTCCTCGGGAGCGTTCCGCGGCCGGCAGCGTGGTGGCCACGGGAGGTGACGTGATCAGCCCAGGGTCCACTTCTGGTTCGAGCCGCCGTTGCAGGTCCACAGTTCGACGGGGGCGCCGTTGGCGGTGGACCCACCGGTGACGTCCAGGCACAGTCCGGACTGGACACCGGTGACCGTGCCGTTCGAGTTGATGTTCCACTGCTGGTTCGCCTGGCCGTTGCAGGACCAGACGATGGCCTTGGTCCCGGCCGCCGTCCCCTGGTTGTTGGCGTCGAGGCACAGGGTGGTGCCGCTGACGGTGACGGTCAGCTGGTTGGCCGCCGTGTGCGTCCAGGTCTGGTTCGCCGCGCCGCTGCACGACCAGATCTGCTGCTGGGTGCCCTGGGTGGTGGCCGAGTTCGGGTCGTCGAGGCACTTGGCGGCGCCGACGGCGTGCAGGGCTCCGGTGCTGCTGCCGCTGCTGCTGGTGCCGTAGCCGGCGGCCACCAGGTTGGCCTGCACCGCGTTCTCGGTCGCGTCCGACGGGTAGCCTGCCGTGACGGCGCCCTCGAAGAACTCGCCGACGTCACCGTCACTGTTGTCGCCGCCGGTGCCCAGCAGGATCGAGGGCTGCAGCTTCATCGGCGAGTAGTTGTTCGGCAGTGCGCCCGACCACGTGGTGGTGAGGCCGCCGCTGTCGGCGTTGCCGTACTTCAGGGTGAAGTTCGACGTCCCGTTGTTCTTCTCCCAGGCACTGACGAACGGATAGTGCACACCAGGGTTGTTCGAGCTGTTCGGGCCGGTGTTCGTGCTGTACATGCCGTTCTCCAGGTCGGCCTCCACCCACGGGCCGCCGCCGGTGCAGCCGCCGAACCAGCACGCGGTGCCCCAGTAGATCGCGTTCATCGTGCTGTTGCCGGTGTCGTTGTGCGACGTCTCCCCGCTGCCGTAGTCGAAACAACACTGGTTGTTGACGTCGTTGGACGACGTGACCATGTAGATGCCCTCGGGCTGGGACCCGGTCGGCACGCCGGCAGCGTTGTCGATCCGGTAGCCGACCCCCGGCGTGACCTGGACCCCGTAGACCTGGTGCCCGGCCACGGTCACCGGCAGGGCCATCGCGTTCGCTCCGACATCAGCGCCGCCCGAGCCGGGGCCCTTCCAGTAGCCGCCCCACGAGATGGGCAGGTCGTTGTGGTGGCTGGTCTGGTCGTAGATCTTGGTGATCGTGCACGACGTGCCGGCACAGAACGACGTCTGCGCGGCCGCGTCGGCAGAGCCACCGGCGGACTGGACGCCGATGTCGGTGTAGGTGCGATCGGACGCGCGCTGCACCTGGTACAGCGGTCCGTCGTAGGACGCGAACAGCGCCCGGGTGGTGCTGTGCGCGGTCACGCACGGCGTGCCGCCGGCCGCGTACAGGTCGCACGGTCCCGACGCCGCCGCCTGTGCGGTGCCCCCGGTCACACCGACGCCGACCAGCGCACCGAGGAGGATGACCGCCGCGAGCAGCGACCGGCGGAAGGCGCCACCCGATGAGCGGGATCGGCGCAGGAAGGATGCTTCGTCTCTCATCTGATCTCCCGTTGTCCCAGGACGTACACGATGAGGCGGACGGACGTGGCTCAGCCGACCGTCCACTGCTGGTTGGCACCGCCGTTGCAGGTCCACAGCTCGACTGGGGTGC
>DASZXM010000139.1:0-8373 GCA_035546415.1 Pseudonocardiaceae bacterium | reverse complement strand
CGGCGACCCGGTCGCCACGGCGCTGGCCGATGCCGTCGCGGCGCGCGTCGACGTCGTCGTCACGACCGGCGGCACGGGCATCAGCCCGACCGACCGCACGCCCGAGGCGACGCGCTCGGTGCTGGACTACGAGATCCCCGGTGTGGCCGACGCGATCCGCGCCGCGGGCCTGCCCAAGGTGCCCACGGCCGTGCTGTCCCGCGGTGTCGCGGGCGTGGCCGGGCGGACGTTCGTGGTGAACCTGCCCGGCTCGACCGGGGGCGTCAAGGACGGCCTCGGCGTGCTCGCCGACCTGCTGGACCACGCGGTGGACCAGTTGGCGGGCGGCGACCACGTGCGGACGCCGCACGCCCACGAACCAGCTCCCGCGGCTCCTGTCGCCGCGGTCCCGGTGCGCGTGCTGCAGGCCACGGTGACCGAGGAACCGGTGTCCGCGGACGAACACGCGGCCGTGGTGTCCGACGACGCGGCGGGCGCGGTGGTGACGTTCGCCGGCGTGGTGCGCGACCACGACCACGGCCGGGGGGTGCGGGACCTGGAGTACGTCGGGCATCCGACGGCGAAGGACGTCGTCGCGGAGGTCGTGGCGGACGTGGTGGGCCGGCACCTGGGCGTGCGCGCCGTCGCCGTGAGCCACCGGGTCGGTCAACTGTCCATCGGGGACACCGCGCTCGCCGTGGCGGTGGCCGCGGAACACCGTGCGGAAGCATTCGCCGCATGTGCGGATCTGGTCGACGAAGTGAAGCTGCGTTTGCCGGTTTGGAAGCGGCAAACATTTACGGACGGCACCGAAGAATGGGTTAACTGTCCGTAGTCGATCTTATTCGAAATGGCATGAGACACGAGCGGGGCCCCACCGTCGGGGGGTTACGGTGGGGCCCCGTGCCGACTCGGCAGTCACCTGCCGAGCGGGTTACTTCGTGACGATCTTCTGACCCGGGAAGATCAGGTTCGGGTTCGCCACGACGCTCTTGTTCTTTTCCCACAAGGCGTTCCAGCCGCCCTGCACGCCTTCCTTCTTGGCGATGCCGGACAGGGTGTCGCCTGCCACCACGGTGTAGTCGCCGTTCGCCGCGCTCTTCGGCGTGGTGGTCACCTGCGACTCCACCTTCGGCGCGGCCTTGGTGACCGTGTGGTGCCGCCGGTGGGTGCTGTGTGAGCTGTGGGACGTGCCCGACGTGTGCGAGCTGCCGTAGTGCCCGCTCGCGCCTGCGTAGCGGCCGCAGACCGGCCACGCGCCGATGCCCTGGGAGGCGAGAACGCGGTTCGCGACGGCGATCTGCTCGGCGCGCGAAGCGTTCTGCGGCATGCCGCTGCCGCCGTTGGCCCGCCAGGTGCTCAGGGTGAACTGCAGGCCACCGTAGAAGCCGTTACCGGTGTTGGTGGCCCAGTTGCCACCGCTCTCGCAGTGCGCGACGGCGTCCCAGTTCACGCTCGAAGCGCTCGCAGCGGGGGTGGCGGCGATCGTCAGCGGCACGCCGATCACGGCGCCGGCGAGCGCCACCTTGGCGACGCCGCGGACGACTCGGGACTGCTTGCGGTGCTTGCCTCGGATGGAAGCCATGAGCCTCTCGCCCACCGCGCCTACTCGCCCGCCCCGGTTGTGGGGCTGACGTGCAGCGGAGTGGTCCTCGACACGCGGTGGTGCCGGGAACCATCGGCCCGGTCCGCTGGTGGCGGCCCGTGCCGACGCCGTCCGGGTTCGGGATCCCTGACGACGTTCCCTCGTCCCTGTCCGGTAGTTGACTCTCTCTCGGGGTTGGTTCCCAGGCGCCCGCTGGACAGGGTTTGGCGCACGGTTGCCCGGGTCTTCTGGCCGATTCGGGGTCAGCCGAGAAGCGACCGTACGTAAATGCATCCGAGATCGGAAATTAATCGCCATGTGATCGTCGTCACGTTGACGGAAAGCAACCTCGATGGTTCTCGGTGTTTTGTCAGGTCAAGCCATTGTTATCGTCTTGAAATTGGGTCGATCGCGATCACGGAACGTGAGCGATTTTTATGGTCTGGCTCACTCGGATGTCGCTCTGTATACACACCGATCGGCGGTTGATATGTCCGTTTTGCCAGAGATGTCAGCCACCGGCAAAGGGGGGCAGAACGTCGAATTCGCCGCCGTCCGGAACGGCCGTCTCATGATCGTGAACGGCGATTCCGTCCACCAGGAAGCTGCAGGAGGGGAGCACACGCACGAGAGCCGCGCCACGCCGTGCGCGCACAGCGGCCAGAACGTCCGCAACGGTGCCCCCGGACGCGAGTTCGACCCGCTCCTCGGCGACACCGGCGGCCGCCCGCGCACCCGCGAAGTAGCGCACGAGCACGGTGGCCCCGGACCGCTCCAGCACGGCCGTACCGGCGCCGGCGCCCGGAGCGGCCGGATCAGGCCCTCCGGTCGCTCCGGCCGCCTGCGAGGCCGCTGCGGGCCGGCCGTGCGGGGTAGCCGCCTGAGTCGCCTGTGTGGCTCTCGCGGGTTGCTCGGGCTGTGTTGCCGCCTGGCTCGTGGGCGTTGGTGCCGCCGGCCGGCCGGGCGGGGTGGCTGTCTGCGGTGGCTGCGGGGTCGTCGCGGGGTGCTCCGGCTGCACTGCCGCCTCGCCCGCCGGCGATGGCGCCGCGGGTCGCCCCTGAGTACCGGGAGCCTGAGCCGGGCTCGAACTGCTGGTGGCCAGGTCGACAGCGGGCGTGCTGGCCTGCTGGATCGTGTCGGGCACCGACTTATCCTCCGATCGCGCTCATCGGCCGGATCGGCTGGGCGAACCCGGCGTCGTTGATCCGATGGCCGGCGAGCTTGGTCCACATTCCGGCGCGCCAGGCGTCAGCGACCTGCTCGTCGGCGGCACCGCCCCGCAGGACGCCACGCAGGTCGGTCTCCGTCTGGCTGAACAGGCAGTTGCGCAGTTGGCCGTCGGCCGTCAGCCGGGTCCGGTCGCAGTCCGCGCAGAACGGCCGCGTCACCGAGCCGATCACGCCGACCTCGGCCGGGCCGCCGTTCACGAGCCATCGTTCCGCAGGTGCGGAACCGCGCGGTGTCTCGCTCGGTGTGAGGTCGAACTCGTTGCGCAGCATGCCGAGGATCTCGTCGGCCGTGATCAGCGTGGCCCGGTCCCACCCGTGCTGCGGGTCCAGCGGCATCTGTTCGATGAACCGCAGGTGGTAGCCCTGCTCCACGCAGTAGCGCAGCAGGTCGGCCGCCTCGTCGTCGTTGACGCCGCGCAGCAGCACCGCGTTCACCTTCACCGGGTTCAGCCGCGTGTCGCGGGCCGCCGCCAGGCCGGCGAGCACGTCGCGCAGCCGGTCCCGGCGGGTGATCTGGGCGAAACGGTCCTCCCGCAGCGTGTCCAGCGACACATTCACCCGGTCCAGCCCGGCGGCCGCCAGCTCAGCGGCCTTGCGGGCCAGGCCGATTCCGTTGGTGGTCATGGAGATCCGCGGCCGCGGTCGCAGTGCCGCCGTCGCCGCGATGATGTCCGTGATGCCGCGGCGCAGCAGCGGTTCGCCACCGGTGAACCGGATGTTCGTCACACCCAGGTCGGTCACGGCGATCCGGAGCAGGCGGATCAGTTCGGCGTCGCTGAGCTTGTCCGGGCCGGGCAGCCAGTCCAGGCCGTCGGCCGGCATGCAGTAGGTGCAGCGCAGGTTGCACCGGTCGGTCAACGACACCCGCAGGTCCCTGGCGACTCGACCGAACCGGTCGATCAGCAGCGGTGAATCGGGGCGTGGCACTGCGTCTGGCACTGCGCCCGCCGTGCCCGGAACGGTCGGTAAGCCGAGTTCAACCACTGTCACGTAGTCGAGGGTAATCGCCGTCACGGCCCACGTTGCCGATAGGAAAACCACACGTCACGGCCGTTTCCGTAGGTGCGCCACGATCAACGTGAACGTTCCGCGTTTGCGGTGTCGGCGGTGATCCGCGAGCTGATCGGTACTGTTCCGCGAGTCACGCTCCACTCACCGGGCGTGAGATGGTTACCATGTTTCCATGGCGAAGCGAACCAGCCGTTAAGCCTCTTAGTTGGTAAGATGGTTTCAGGCTAAGAGAGCAGGTGGTCATGTCCAGTCCCGAACCCGACGAGGCAGCAACAACGCCAGCAGCGCGGGACGTCGTGATCGAACGGTTCGCCACGCTCGGCCGGGAGCTGTCCCAGGCCACTGTGCTGTTCCACGCGCAGATCGCCGAACACGTCGGCCTGTCGGCCACCGATCACAAGTGCCTCGACCTCGCCGTCCAGGCCGAACACCCGCTGACAGCCGGCCAGATCGCCGAGCTGTCCGGACTGTCCACCGGTGCCGTGACCGGAGTGATCGACCGGTTGGAGCGCGCAGGTTTCGTCCGCCGCGTCCGCGACCCGCACGACCGCCGCAAGGTGCTCGTCGAGGTGTCCCGGGGCAGCCTCTCCCGGTACGGCAACGCGTACACGGGTCTGCAGTCCGCGTTGGACAGCGCCCTGAAGGGGTACACGGAGGACGAACTGAAGGCCGTCGAGCGGTTCGTCGTCACGATGGTGCAGGTGCTGCGCGGTGAGGCGCAGAAGCTGGCGGCCGCGCGCGGCACCGCTCGTTGATCTTGTATCTCCTGTTAGCACGCCTTGCATGACAATCCGCTCACTTCACGCGCAGTGCGATGACAGTTCCGCATGTGCGGAGCTAAGGTCCAGGCTGTGCCGCAATTCCGCTTCTCTGAGGCTGCCCGTCTACTCGGCGTGAGCGACGACACCGTTCGTCGCTGGGTGGACGCCGGCCTGCTGTCCGCCGGTGTCGACGCCGCGGGCCGCAAGGCCGTGGAGGGCGCCGAACTGGCGAGGTTCGCCAAGGCGCAGGCCGTGGAGATCGCCGACCCGTCGGACGTCGCCCGGTCGGCGCGCAACCAGTTCGTCGGCCTGATCACCGACGTGATCGCCGACCGGATCATGGCCCAGGTGGAACTGCAGTGCGGTCCGCACCGCGTCGTGTCGCTGATGAGTGTGGAGGCCGTCCGGGAGCTGGGGCTGGTTCCGGGCGTGCTGGCAGTCGCCGTCGTCAAGTCCACCCATGTCGTGGTGGAGATCCCGGGAGGACGCTCGTGAGGAAACTGGTTGTCGGTCTGGCCGCGAGTGCGCTGCTGCTCACCGGTTGCGGCTCGTCGGGCGGCTCGGGCTCCCCGAGCACCACGTCGACGACGGGCGGCACCGCGTCGTCGTCGACCGCGATCACCGCCAGCGGCAAGGTGCAGGTGCTGTACGCGGGTTCGCTGACGAACATGATGGAACACGACATTGGCCCGTCGTTCGACTCGGCCACCGGTGGCGACTTCGAGGGCACGGCCGCCGGCTCGACGCAGCTGGTGCAGGAGATCAAGGGCAAGGTCAAGCAGGGCGACGTCTTCGTCAGCGCGTCGACCGATGCCAACAAGGGCCTGATGGGCGCCGCCAACGGCAACTGGGAGACGTGGTACGCGACGTTCGCCACGGCCCCGCTGGTGATCGGCTACAACCCGAACAGCAAGTTCGTGAACGACCTGAAGACGAAGCCGTGGCAGCAGGTGATCACGGAGAGCGGCTTCCGGATGGGCAGCACGGACCCGAAGCTGGACCCGAAGGGCAAGCTCGCCGCGCAGGCCCTGACCAAGGTCGGCCTGACCACGAGCGCGGTCCAGGTGTTCCCGGAGGAGCAGCTCGTCGGTCGCCTCCAGTCCGGCCAGCTGGACGCGGGCTTCTTCTACTCCAGCGAGTCGACGGAACTGAAGATCCCGACGATCTCGCTGGGCAGCATCGAGCTCAAGGCGACGTACACGGTGTCGGTGCTGAACAACGCCCCCAACGCGGCGGGCGGCGACGCGTTCGTCCGGTACCTGTTCAGCGACGAAGGCGTCGCCCTGCTGAAGAAGCACGGTCTGCGGCTCCAGCCGATCACGGTCACGGGCGACAAGACGGCGGTGCCGGCCGACCTGGACACGGCCCTCGGCGTCAAGTAGCCGTGACGTAGTCGTGAAGTGGCGCGGTGCGCCCCACCGGCGAGAACCAGCCAGCGCCTCCCCGCGCCGGCCGGTCCGCTGTGGCCGCAAACACCGCGAAGGCAAGCGTTTGCCGGCAGTCTCAACGGCCCACACGCTGCTCGCGGCGCCTGCGCCCGCTGGTCGTCCGGCCGGTACCGGATGGGCAGCCCACACGGCCTGCGGTGCCAGCGGCGGCTCGGCCCAGGCGGCTGGTCGCCGGTGCGGTCGTGGGCAGTTGCGGTGTCAGCGGCGGCTTGGCCCGGCGGTTGGTCGCCGGTGCCGTCGTGGGGTGCCGGCGTGCGGTGGCGTTGAGTGGTGGGGTGTGTCTGGTGTGGATGAGGTCGGCTGATGGCTGTTGATCCGTTGGACGAGGCCCTGCGGGGGCGGCCGTCCGCCGGGCGGGTCAGTCGGCGCAGGCCGGGGGTCGGGCCGTTCCGGTTCCTCGGTTCTCCGTTGCCCTGGCTGGCCGGCCTGTTGGCGCTCTACCTCGTCGTGCCGCTCGTCGCCTTCGTCGTCCGCCTTCCGCAGACGCCCCGCTCCAGCATGGCCGCACCGGGCGTCGGTGACGCGCTCGTCGTCTCGTTGATCACCGCGTCCATCGCGACCGCCGTCGTCACCGTTCTCGGTGTCCCGCTGGGGTATCTGCTCGCGCACTCCACGCGACGGACGAGCGTGGTCCTCGGTGTGCTCGTCCAGTTGCCGCTCGCCCTGCCGCCGTTGATCAGCGGCATCCTCCTGATCTACCTCGTCGGTCCCTACGGGCCGATCGGCGCGCTGTTCGACGGCGAACTGACCGACAACCTGACGGGCATCGTGCTGGCGCAGATGTTCGTCGCGGCGCCGTTCCTCGTCGTGTCCGCGCGTGCCGCGTTCGCCGCCGTGGACCCGGCGTTGGAGGACGTGGCCGCGACGCTCGGGCACGGGCCGATGTCGCGTGCCGTGCGGGTGGCGTTCCCGGCCGCGTTCGGTGGCATCCGCGCCGGGATGCTGTTGGCCTGGCTGCGGGCGTTCGGCGAGTTCGGCGCCACCGTCGTGCTCGCCTACCACCCCTACTCGCTGCCGGTGTTCGTCTACGTGCAGTTCGGCAGCACCGGGTTGGACAGCACCGTCATCCCCGTCGCCGTGACACTCGTCGCCGCACTCGTCGTGCTGCTGCTGGCCGACCGCTGGCCGGGCAGGCGACTGCGACGGCCACGGGCCAGGGAGCTGCCCGCGCCCCGGCCCCCGGCCGCCGCGACCAGCCCGCGCCTGGACTTCCGGCTGCGGGCCACGCTCGGCGACTTCCACGTCGACGTCGCGCACGCCGGCAGCGGCCGGCACCTGGCCGTCCTCGGGCCGTCCGGGTCCGGCAAGTCCGCCACGCTGCGGATGCTCGCCGGGCTGTTGAAGGCCGAGGACGGCCACGTCCTGCTCGACGGCCAGGACGTGCTCGGCCTGCCCGCCGAGCGGCGCGGCGTCGGCTACCTGCCGCAGGACTCCACGCTCGTGCCGCACCTGCGCGTGTGGCAGCAGGTCACGTTCGGCGTGGGCGCCGACCCCGCGCTGGGCGCCTACTGGCTGCAGCGCCTCAAACTCGACGGCCTTGCCGACCGCTACCCGGACCAGATCTCCGGCGGCCAGGGCCGGCGGGTCGCGATGGCGCGGGCACTCGTCCGCCAGCCACACCTGCTGCTGGCGGACGAGCCGTTCACCGGGCTGGACACCCCGGTGCGCGACGAACTGCGCCGCGTGCTGCGGGCCATGCAGCGGGACACCGCGATGACCACCGTCCTGGTCACCCACGACCCGCAGGAGGCCGCGCTGCTGTCCGACGAGGTGGTCCTGCTCGTCGGCGGCCGCGTGCTGCAGTCCGGTCCGACCGGTGAGGTGCTCGCCCACCCGGCGTCACCGACCGCGGCCAGCCTCCTGGGCATCCGTAACCTCGGGCCGGGCGTGATCGAGGCGCCCGGTGTGTTGCGGGCCGGCGGTCTGCGGGTCACCCTGGCCGAGGCGACCCACGCGCCGGGCACACCGGTCACGTGGTGCGTGCCGCCGGAGCAGGTGAGCCTGACCGGTGACGGCCACCCGGCCGTCGTGCTGGACGTGGTGCACCTCGGGCCGCTCGTGGAACTCGTCGTCGAACTGGCCGGCGGCGGCGAGTTGACGGTGATCACGCCGGCCGGCCCGACACCCGGCATCGGCGAACCGTGCCGGGTGTCACTGCCGCCGGAGGCCGTCACGGTGTGGCCCACGGAGCCGTAGCCCTGGATCCTGGGGGGCCGGCTGACGCAGACGCAGACGAGGAGGCGCAGTGGCCGAACAGCCCGCGCGGTGGAACTACCTGATGGACATGGACGGTGTCCTCGTGCACGAGGAGCACCTGATTCCGGGCGCGGACAAGTTCCTGGCCGAGCTGCGGTCGCGGA
>DASZXM010000138.1:0-3286 GCA_035546415.1 Pseudonocardiaceae bacterium | reverse complement strand
AACCGCAGCAGCAGCGGTTCACGGACCTCGACGCCGCGCAGCCGCGCCTCCTCGATGGTCACGGCTGACGTGGTGAGCAGGCCGCGCCGGACGTGCAGTGTGTCGTCGGCCTCCCTGGAAAGCTGGTAGCCGTTGAACTTCAGCGCGTACACGATCATCGAGCCGAACACGATGATCACCAGCGCCACCACGGCGGCGACCGCGATCACGGTGGACACGTTGGCGTTCTTCAGCCAGTGCACGCCCTGTCGGGCCAGGCCGATCTTGTCCGGGTCGATGTCCAGCTCGTTGAACGACCGCCACACGATACCGGCGATCGCGGCGACCGCGAACAGACCGGACAGGGTCAGCGGCGCGTACCGCAGCCAGCCCCAGTCCAGCTGCGCCAGAACGTCCGACCGCACCTCGACGGTCGGTGTCGGGGTCGCGCGGCGCAGCAGTTCCCTGCGCAAGCGGTCGGCTTCGGCGTTGGTGACCGCGTCCAGCACCATCGTCTTGCGGTTGCGCTGCTCGTGCTGCCCGGTGCCGATCCGCACCGACGTCACCCCGAACAGGCGGTGGCCGAACTTCGCGGTCGACTCGACCGTCCGGATGCGTTCCCGCCGGGTGGCCAGCCGCTGCCGGAACACCAGACCGCTGCGGACCTCGACCTGCTCGTCGGTGATCCGGTACCGCGTGGTCAGCCAGCGCAGCAGGCCGCGCAGCAGCAGCAAGCCCACGATGCCGACGCCCCACCAGATCCGCTGCCCGCCGTGCTGACCGAGCACGACGACACCGATCAACACCGGTATCAGGCCGAGGATCTCGTTGAACGGCCGGACCAGGACGGTCCGCACCTCCAGCCGGCGCCACTCCGGCGCGACCGGCGCCGCGACCTCGGCGGTGGCCACCTCACCAGCGGTCGTCGGACCCGGGAGCGGGTCGCGCTGTGTCAGTGATTCGCCGGCAAGCTCGCTCACGTGGCATCCCCGGCCGTGGCCTGGGTGGTCGCCGTCAGCTCGTCCACCAACCGGGCCGCCGTCTCGTGGTCGAGGCCGGCGATCTCGATCGGGCCGGCCGCCGACGCCGTGGTGACCGTGACCGTGGCCAGGCCGAGTAGCTGCTCCAGTGGCCCGCGCTTGGTGTCCACGGTCTGGATGCGCGACAGCGGCGCGACCCGCCACTCCTGGCTGATCCACCCGGACCGGGTGACGACGGCCTCGGAGTTGGTCTCCCAGCGGTGCACCCGGTACCGCCACTGCGGCTCGATGACCACCTGCAGCACCCCGAGCACGATCGACACGGTGAGTGTGACGGGCAGCCAGCCCGGAGCCGGTGACGCGAACACCAGGCCGGCTGTCTGGCCGAGCACGATCACCAGCCAGAAGATGCCGGTGCGCAGCGACCACCACAGGATCGACCTGCGGTGCACCCGGTGCCGCGGGTCGCGCAGCCGGAGCACACCGGTCGGCCGGCCCGCTGGCGGTGGCGGCGTGTCGGTCGGCGTTGTTGGTCCCATACGGCGATGGTGGCATCGATCGAGCCGATCGCGGGGAGCCAGGCGTCAGACATTCGGCCTGACATTTGTCATGACTCTGCGTCACCCCCGCCGGAACAGGCGCGTAACGGCCACAGCGCCGGCCGCGGCCAGGTCCCAGGCTCGGGGACCGGTCCCGTCCGGAGCCGATACAACAAGGCGGTCGACATCGAAATCGCCAGGGAGGTCCGGGATGAAGTCGACCGGCGGCGCGAGCCTCCTCGATCAGTCGCCAGAACTGTGACCGCCAGGGTCAGGCGCGGCCGAGCCACGGATCGGTGGGTCCTTGCGGAGGCGTGCGCTGATCTCGTCGCCGAGGTCGGTGGAGAGAGGGACGGCCGTCGGTGTGCCGAGTTGATCGGCGAGTGTGGTTCCGTAGAGGTCAGCGGCCGTTTCGACGAGGTCGCACAGGGTCGCGGTGGCCGTGCGTGCCCGGACCACACCGGCACCGAGCGTCAGTATGCCGATCACCAGCGCCGGCCACCACAGCACGCCCAGCACGCCGTACAGGACGGCCCATCCGGTGAGGGCGGCCGCGGATGTGTAGGCCAGTTGTGCGGTCGCGATGTCGGTGCGCAACTGTTCCGGCAGGACGGTCCACAGCCTGGGCCAGGCCACGGTCATGTCGAGTCCGTAGGCACGCCGTATGCGCACGGTGCCGGCGCGCCAGCGGTCGCCGATCCAGGTGGGGCGATCAGGGACTTCCAGGGCCACAGCGTCACGGCGCGCCAGCGCGTCGGCGATCTCCGGACCGGTCACGACCTCCTCGGCGGTGCCTGCCGCCTGGATTGCCTGGACGACCAGCTCGTCGACCCGGCGGGTCGCCCGCCACCACCGCCACCGTCGCCACGCGACCAGCCAGCGGAACGGCAGACGCCTGCCGCGCGCCAACCACGACCTCCGCACCAGCCCGCCGATGCCGGTCGCGGCAAGCCCGACCGCGGCGCTGCCGACGGCGGTCCCGGCGAGGCCTACCACGACCACGCCCGTACTGTGTGTCCCCTTGGCCCACTGGGTGACCCAATCACCGAGGACCTGCGGCCGGAGCGCGTTGTGCTGTCCGAGACGCGCAGCCACCAGCGCCGCGGCCAACCACAGCGCGCCGGGAAGCACGAGCAGCGCGAGCCACTGCTCTGCCGCCTTCTTACCCAGTGCCTCCAGGAATCCGGTCACCCGCTGACAACCTTCACCGGGGTCAGCGGGTCGGCAGTCAACGCGCAGGCGCGCGGCTGGTCGCCGCCATCGGGTTCGACCCGGCCGCACGGGTGCGCGTGGGGGCAGCGCCATCCGTGGTTGACGCGGAACCCGGCCGTACTGCCCGGCAACGACTCGAACCGCCGCGTCCCGGTCGTGACGCCGTCCAGCCCGGCAGCGGCGGCGGCGTCTTCGACCGCGTCGAGCAGCGGTGCGAGCACGTCGGGTGCGGCGCCGGTGCGCACGGCCTTGACGAGCTCATCCCATCGGGCAGCGGTCAGGCCACCTTCGTCCAGCGCCTTCCGCACGTCCGGATCGTGGTCGAGGTACGTGCACAGGGCTGCGACCCGGCTCACGGACACGGAACCTCCTCACTCTACGACATTGGCAGACTACGGCAGGCAACAATGACGGATACGTCGTATTCCGACAACGTCCGGGAGGTCAAGATCGGATTCGTATATTTCCCCAGATTCGTATGGTTGCCGATCCTTGGCGCGGTCGTGACCGCGGTCCTGGGTGGCCCGTGGTGGGTGCCGCTGAGCTGTTTCGCCGTCATGGTCATGGGCTATGCCT
>DASZXM010000137.1:0-3121 GCA_035546415.1 Pseudonocardiaceae bacterium | reverse complement strand
ACCACCCTGGCAGCCTGCCGCGCGGCGTACGACCGGTGGGTCGCCCGCGCGGACAACGACCTCACCGTCTACATGGACCTCGCCCTGCGCGCGCTCGCCAAAGGTTTCGACATCGACACCAGCGACGTGGACCCGGATCTGCTCGCCGACCCGAGCAAACGCTGAATTGCGGTAGCGGCAACTGTTATCGGCGGCTCATCCAATGCAGTGAGCTGACGGCGCCGATGCTGGTCGACGCCGTTCCTCCGGCTTACCTTGATGCGCATGACCGATCTGGTGTCGACGGCACGTCGCCGGGAATTGGGAGCCGAACTGCGACGGCTCCGGGAGCAACGGGGCCTGATGGGCCTGGACATCGCCAACCGTCTCTGCTGGACACCGACATCCGTGTCGCGCGCGGAAACGGGCAAACGCGCGGTGACCCAGTTCGAAGTCCTCAAGTACACGACATTGTGTGGCCTGACCGGCGAGGACCAGGACGCGCTCGTCGAGTTGGCCGCCGAACCGGATGACTATCGCCTCAAACCGCACGACGGCCGGGTCCCCGACGAACTCCGAGCGCTCATTTTCCATGAATCGACCGCCTCCGAAATTGAGAGCTTCCAGCCGATCTATCTCCCGGGAATCATGCAAACCGAAGACTATGCGCGGGCTGTCTTCGAGGATGCGGGCATCATCGATCGCGCCGAGATCGACACCTGCGTGCGGATCAGGATGAGTCGGCGTTGGGTGCTCACCCGGGTGAGCCCCGCGCAGTGCACCTTCCTGGTGCACGAGAACGCGCTCCACGCACCGGTAGGCGGCCCACAGGTCATGTATGAGCAGATGTTGCACCTGCTGTTTCTCACCAGTCGACCGCAATGCTCCATCCGAGTGGTTCCGATCGCCGCGGGCGGGCGGGGCATGGCCGCCGGCTCGTTCCAGATCTTCAGTTATCCCGAGGGCGCACCGGTGGTCTGCGTCCAGCACGAGTCGACCAGCGAGTTCTTGGAGAGCCCGACCGAACTGATCTGCTACCGCCGTGTCCTGCAACGAGTCGCTAGTGTGGCGCTGGACGAGGTCCAGTCCAGGGAACTGATCACCCTGGCAGCCAGCGACTACGAGCGGCAGGGAGTGGCCCGGCGTGACGACGAGGTGGCGGAAGAGCAGCTACAGCGGGGGCGGTAACAACGACTGCGTGGAGGTCGCGGTTGGCGCCGATGTGGTCGGTGTGCGGGATTCGAAGAACGCCGACGGGCCTCAGTTGGCGTTCCTGCCCGAGGCGTGGCGGGCGATGACCGGGCGCACCGGCGCGATCGTGCGCTCGGTGACGCAGCCGTGCCACACGCCCAACCCGTAGGCGACGTCCTCGATCCGGCCGCAGGCCAGCAACGCGCATGCGGCCGCCCGGCGCCACGAACTCCCCGGCGCCAGGATCGCGATCGCCAGCACCGGCGACGCGTACCGCACGGCATATCGGCCGATGCCCCGCCAGGTCTGGTAGACGGCGTCCGCCATGACCTTGGGCGCGTTGTCGACCGGTGATGTCGTGCGCCGTAGGGCGAACACCGAGACGGCATAGGCGGCCAGTGCCGCCAGCGGCCGTCGCGCCAGCAGTGCCAGGACCGCCAGGGTCGGCAGCGGGTAGAGCACGAGCGGGCGGATGGCCGTCGGATGGCGGACGGCCAGAGGAGCGGCCGACTTGCCGTAGCGGAAACGTCGGGCCAGCGGTCGGCTGGTGGCCTCGTTGTGGTGGACGGTGACGGTCGGGTCGTAGCGCACCCGCCAGCCCTCCTCGTGCAACCGCCACACCAGGTCGGTGTCCTCGCCGCGTCGGATCGTCTCGTCGAACGTGGCCAGTGTCCGGCGCACCAGCAGCGCGGCCGTGGGCACGTGCGACACGCGGCCGTGCGGGTGGACCAGCGCCGGTCGGTCGCCGTGGTCGAGTTCCCCGGCGACACGCGGTGCGACGGCGGCGACCAGTGGGTCGGCGAAATGTCCTGCCAGGCGGTCGATCCAGTCGGCCGACGACTCGCAGTCGCTGTCCACGAACGCGACCAGTTCCGTCGTCACGTGCGCCACGCCGGAGTTGCGCGCCGGACCGGCACCGCCGTTCACCGGCCGACGCACGAGCGTCGCGCCGTGTCGGGCAACGGTGTGGGCAACGGCGTGCGGGTCGCGGGAACCGTCGTCCACCACCACTACGGGGTACCGCGAGCCGAGCGCGGCCAGGCAGCGGTCGAGCAGGTCGGCCCGGTCGCGCACCGGGATGACGACGGTGACGTCCGGCGCGGCCGCGACCGGCGGTCGTGGGTGGGCCAGTCCGGCGTCGGTGAGCCTGCGGGCCAGGATGCCCGTGTTGCGCGAGTCGACCGGACCGGTGAGCAGCGCGTCGAACGCCCGCCGGCCGGCGGCGGACAGCCGCAGCAGCCGCCGCGGCGACCCACCGAACCACGTGGTGTCGTCCAGCCGGCGCGCGTCGGCGTCGAGCGTGATCCGGAACCCGTCCGGCAGCGGCGCGGTCACCGGCCCGAGAGTAGCCCAGCCACCCGCAGAAACCGTCGCCCGTCGTCGATGGCGCCGAGGTCGAGCAGGTACAGCCCGGAAGAGACGCGTTCGATGAACGCCCACTCCCAGATGGCGTCGGCGTCCTGGCCGGTGTGGTCGGCGACCAGCCGACACCAGCGGCGGGCGTCACCGACGGCGTCACCGGCCAGCAAGTGGCCGGACCAGTCGCGCAGGACGACCCCGCAGTCGCAGGCGGGTTCGGCGAGAAAGCCCTCCGGGTCGACGAACACGTAGCCGGTCTCGGTGGGCCGGGTGACCACCCGCAGCGCGTTGGCCGGATGCGGGTCGCCGTGCACGAGCACGCACCGGTCCTGGTCGAAGACGGCCGCTCGCTGCTCGGCGAAGCGCAATGCCTGTGCCACAGTCGTTTCCCAGCCCGGATGCCGGGCGGCCAACTCGGTGATGAACTCGGCCAGCCGAGTGGCCTTGTCCGGCCCGGGCACCGGTTCCGGCCTCGGCACCCGCCACGCGCGCAGCAGGATGCCGCACAGGGTCTCGATCTGGCGTTCCGGCGGCCATCCGGACCGGTCCAGCGACGGCCCGAGGGCTTCCAGCAGCATCGCGTCACCGTCGT
>DASZXM010000136.1:0-5367 GCA_035546415.1 Pseudonocardiaceae bacterium | reverse complement strand
AGCCAGGTCCGCCGGGGCGAGCCCTCGGGCGGCCAGCGAGCCGGGCCGGAAGGACTGGACGAGCACGTCGGCGTCGGCGATCAGGCCGCGCAGCGCCGCCATGCCGTCCGGCGTGCGCAGGTCCAGGTGCGTGGACCGCTTCCCGAAACCGGTGTCGATGACCAGCGGCCGCAGCGTCGGCAGGTGGGCGGCTCCCACGTGCAGCACGTCCGCGCCGTGTGCGGCCAGCGTCCGTCCGCACACCGGGCCTGCGATCACGTGCGTCAACTCCAGCACCCGGATGCCGGACAGCGGCCGCTCACCCGGCGGCAGCGCGCGGCGTGGCGCGTCCGCGACACGGTCGACCGTCACCAGCGGCAGCGACCGCACCGCCCGGCCCGCCGGATGCGCGCGCCACTCGGCGGTGCCACGCATCGCGGCTGCCGCTCCCCCGGCGGCGATCACGCCCTCCTCGATCTCCACCGCGGGGCGCAGCGACACCGCCTTTCCCACCGCCGCCCGGTCCGGTGGCACCGCCAGCGCCCGGCAGGCCGCCTCGGCGTGCAGCGGGTAGTTGCAGTGCAGGCGCACCCAGCCGTCCACGGCGCGGTAGTCGCCCGACAGGTCGGCCCAGCCGGCACCGGCCGGGCGGCCGTCCACCCGCAGCAGACCTTCCGATCCGAAGCCGACCGCGGCGTGCCGCGCCTGGACCGTCACCCGGCCGGGATCGCCGCCGCGCGCCCGAAACAGCTCCGCCGCGGCCACGGTGGTCGTCGCGACACACGCGGCGGCCGCGGCCGTCACGCGGAACCGGCCGGGCAGGAACGGATCGTCACCGACGACGACGGCTTCGGCCGGGTCCGGCCGGCGTCCGGCGACCTGCTGGTAGAGGTCGGCGAAGATGTCCACGTCCGGAACGTACGCCCGCCGCCGGACCGGTGATCATCACACGTGGCCGACGGCACACGGCCTACGGCAGGTTGGTCACCAGTTCGGCCGCCGGCAGGCGGGTGCCGGTGTAGAACGGGACCTCCAGCCGGACGTGCCTGCGGGTCTCACTGCCGCGCAGGTGGCGCATCAGGTCGACGATCCGGTGCAACTCGTCCGCCTCGAACGCGAGGATCCACTCGTAGTCGCCCAGTGCGAACGACGACACCGTGTTGGCACGCACGTCCGGGTAGTCCCGCGCCATCTTGCCGTGCTCGGCCAGCAGCGCGCGGCGCTCCTCGTCGGGCAGCAGGTACCACTCGTAGGACCGGACGAACGGGTACACGCACAGGTACTTGCGGGCCTGCTCGTCGGCCAGGAACGCCGGGATGTGGCTGCGGTTGAACTCGGCCGGGCGGTGCAGCGCGACCTGGCTCCAGACCGGCGCCGACGCCCGGCCCAGCACGGTCCGCCGGAACCCGGCGTACGCGGCCTGGAGCTGTTCGATCTCCTCGGCGTGCCACCAGATCATGTAGTCCGCGTCGGCCCGTAGGCCGGCGACGTCGTACACGCCGCGCACCACGACGTCCTTGGCGGCCAGCCCGTCCAGGTAGTCCTGCGCCTCGGTCGCGGCAGGGCCCCGGTCGTCGGGCAGCCGGCCCGGTTCGGATCGGAACACCGACCACATCGTGTACCGGATGGTGTTGTTGAGCTCGTTGTAGTTCAGGCGGGCCATGAGTCCATGTTTGCATGGTTCCCATGTATGTGATGTCCAGGGACCAGTGGTGGGAGTTCGCGTCCGCGGGCACGCGGACCGGCACGCTTGCCGTGGTGCGCAAGGACGGCGCTCCGCACGCGGCGCCGATCTGGTTTCTGCTGCACACCGACGACGGCAGCGGCGACTGTGTGGTGTTCAACACGGGCCGCGACACCGTCAAGGGCCGGGCGCTGCGCCGGGACCCGCGCTTCACCCTGGTCGTCGACGACGGCGTGCCGCCGTTCAGCTATGTCGTGATCCACGGCGAGGCGGTGCTGTCCGACGACGCCGCCGAGAAACTGGCCTGGGCCACCCGGATCAGCGCCCGCTACATGGGTGAGAACGCCGCCGAGGCGTACGGCAGGCGCAACGCCGTGCCGGAGGAGCTACTGGTGTACGGCCGCATCACGAAGGTCGTCGCGCACGCGCAGATCGCGGACTAGCGAGCGCACCGCGCGCTCCGCGCTCGCCACACAGCCGGGCAGGCCGACGCCGTGCAGTGCGGCGCCGGCCACGGCGAGGCCGGGCAGCGCGGCGACGGCGCGCTCGATGCCGTCCACGACGTCCAGATGGCCGACGCCGTACTGGGGCAGCCCGCCGCCCCACCGCTGGACGACCGCGTCCACCGGCGCGGCCGTGACGCCGGTCAGCTCGGCCAGGTCCGCCCGGACCGCGGCGACCAGGTCGGCGTCGTCCCGGTGCAGGACCTCGGCCTCGCCGAACCGGCCGACCGAGCCACGGACCAGCAGGTGGTCCGGGCCGGCCAGGTGGGCCCACTTGCGGCTGGAGAACGTGAACGCCTTGGCGGTGAACGGGGTGCCGTCGGCGTGCCGCTCGCCGGACGCGATGAGCACGCCGGACTGTTCGGGCAGCGGCGCGTCCGCGGGCAGCGCGAGCGCGACCACGGCCATCGACGCCAGCTCGATCCGGCCGTAGGCGGCCGACGCGGCCGGGCTCACGTCGGCCAGCAGCCTGCGGGCCGCCGGGGCGGGCACGGTGAGCAGGACGGCGTCCACGTCCAGGAGTTCGGTACCCAGATCCAGCCGCCAGCCGGTCGGCGTACGGCGCAGGGCCGTGACCGGCCGCCCGTACCGGACGTCGGTCGCCAGCCGGTCGACCAGTGTGCCCAGGCCGCCGGTGAGCGTGCCGAACACCGGTGGGCGCCTGCCGTCCGGGGACGGCGGCGGCACCAGCGACGCGGCGGCGGCCAGTACCGAACCGGCGCCCGCGTCGAGTTCGGCGGCCAGCGCGGGCATCGTGGCACGCAGACCGAGACCGGCGGCGCGGCCGGCGTACACGCCGGACAGCAGCGGGTCGACCAACCGGTCGGGGACCTCGGGACCGAGGCGGTCGGCGAGCAGGTCACCGACGGAGACGTCCGCGCCGTCCAGGCGCACCGGCGGCAGGTCGGGTTCGGCGGCCAGCCGCCGCAGGCCCTCGTCGGACAGCACACCGGCCACGGCGTCGACGCTGACCGGCACGCCGAGCACGGTGCCCGGCGGGACCGACCGGCTGCGGCCACCGGCCCGGATGCGGGCACCGGCATCCGTCGGATGGGCCAGGTGTGCGGTCATGCCCAGCTCGTCGATCAGGGACGTCACCTCGGGCCTGCGGGCCAGGTACGCCTCGGCGCCGACGTCGTAGCGCTCGCCCGCCACCGAGACCGTGCGCAGCTTGCCGCCGGCCCGGTCGGTCATTTCCAGCACCGTGACGTCCGCACCCGGCAGCGCCTGCCGGAGCCGATACGCGGCGGTCAGCCCGGTGATGCCCCCGCCGACGACCGCGATCCTCACGACAGGCCGTGCACCAGTTCGGCGATCCTGGTCAGCACGGTCGGATCGGTCTGCGGGGGGACACCGTGCCCCAGGTTGAAGATGTGGCCACCGGCGGCCCGGCCCTCGGCGACCACCCGGCGCACCTCGGCCTCGATCACCGACCAGTCGGCGAACAGCAGGGCCGGGTCGAGGTTGCCCTGCACGACCGGCGCCGGGCCGTCCGGCACGGCGGCCGTCAACCGGTCGGCCGCCTCGTCCAGCGGGGTGCGCCAGTCGACGCCGACCACGTCCGCGCCCGCCTCGCGCATCGCGCCGAGCAGCTCACCGGTGCCGACGCCGAAGTGGATGCGCGGCACGCCCGCGTCCTCCAGGCCGCGCAGCACCGTCGCCGAGTGCGGCAGCACGAAGCGGCGGTAGTCCCGTTCGGACAGCGCACCCGCCCACGAGTCGAACAGCTGCACGGCGTCCGCCCCGGCCGCGACCTGGGCCCGCAGGAACGTCAGGGTGAGGTCGGCCAGGCGGCCGGCCAGGGCGTGCCACAGGTCCGGCTGGCCGTGCATGAGGGCCTTGGTCCGCTCGTAGGTGCGGCTCGGTCCGCCCTCCACCAGGTACGAGGCGAGGGTGAACGGCGCACCGGCGAAGCCGATCAACGGGGTGTCACCCAGTTCGGTGATCAACAAACGGATCGCGTCCGCCACCGGGCGCACTTGGTCGACGTGCAGCTCGGGCAGCGCGGCCACGTCGGCGGCCGTGCGCACCGGCTTGCCCATCACCGGGCCGGTGCCCGGCACGATGTCCACGTCGATGCCCGCCGCGTACAGCGGGACGACGATGTCGCTGTAGAGGACAGCGGCGTCCACGCCGTGCCGCCGCACCGGCTGCATCGTGATCTCGCAGGCCAGATCGGGTGTCAGGCAGGCCTGGAGCATCGGAATGCCCTCGCGGACCTTGTGGTACTCCGGCAGCGACCGACCGGCCTGGCGCATGAACCAGACGGGCGGGTGGCTGGGTGCACCGCCGCGTGCGGCGACCAGCAGAGGGGCGTTGGGGAGGTCCCGGCGGGCCGAGACGGGTGCGCTCTGAGTCATCTCGGATCCATCCTCCCACGTTCGCGACAACGGGCCGGCCACTGGCGGGGCGTTGCGCGGCGTGGCGAGCGCACCCCACGTCCGGGTGGCTCTACAGTCACCTGAAGTGACGGCGTTCGGCCGGGCCACCTGCCTGGACGGGCGGCGTGTGCGCTGGACGCCGCCCGCTGTCGGCGGCGGCCGGAGTGGCCGTGTCGGGGCGGCCCGCGGACTGCCCTGTGATGTGGCGGCTTGGTGAACGGCGAGGAGGCCCGGTGACGGTAGGCCAACAGGAGCCGGAACTGTTCCGGCTGGCGGTGGCATCGCTGTCGTCGGTGCGGCCGAGGCCGGAGATCGAGCTGGGCACGGTCCGGGCGCCGCAGCGGCTGGCGCCCTGGGCGTACGCGGTCTCCGCCGAGGTCAGCGGTCCGGCCGGGGAGCTGGCCAGCGGCCGGCTGGTGCTGCTGCACGACCCGGAGGGCGAGCAGGCCTGGGACGGCGTGCTGCGCCTGGTGGTCTACGTGCGGGCCGAGGTGGACGCGGAGTTGGCGACCGACCCGCTGCTGCCGGAGGTCGGTTGGTCGTGGCTGACCGAGGCCCTCGACGTGTCCGGTGCCGCGTACACGGCGCTGGGCGGCACGGTGACGCAGACGTCGTCGGCGCGGTTCGGCGACATCAAGGGGCCGGCCCGGACCGACGACCTGGAGCTGCGGGCGTCGTGGACGGCGCCCGACGCGGAACTGGCCGCGCACGGCGAGGCGTTCTGCGAGCTCCTGGCGAGCACCGTGGGGCTGCCGCCGGTCGGAGTCACGCTGTTCGGCCAGCGGAACGGCTCCTGAGGGCCATTACGGCGTATCTGGGC
>DASZXM010000135.1:0-22698 GCA_035546415.1 Pseudonocardiaceae bacterium | reverse complement strand
GAGGCTGCGGTGGCGCGCATGACGCGCTCCGTGACGTTGCCCTTCCGACGCTCCTCGACCAACTCGATCAGCCCGTGCCGCTCGAGTTCCCGCAGGTGGTAGTTCACCTTCTGCCGAGGAAGCCCGACACGAGCGGCCAACATGGTGGCCGAACCGGGCTCGGCCAGTTCGGCAAGCAACCGGGCCCGCATCGGGTCCAGGGTGACCTCGGCGGCGGCCGGGTCTTCGATCACTGCCACGTCCAACATGCGACTACCGTCTCACCGACGATTCGAGTTGTCAAGACAAAAAAATTTGTCGGTGAATGGGCAGGTCAGAGCGCGGCTACGGTGCCGGCTGCGGCTGCCTACCTCTCGCCGGCCGATGCTCACCTGCCGCCGCGCGAGGTGCCGGCAAGGGCTGGGCCGAGGCTGGAGTTGGCGCTGGGCTGGGGCTTGGATTGGCGCTGGGGCTTGGATTGGCGCAGGGGCCGGAGTTGGCGCAGGGGCCGGAGTTGGCGCTGGACGCCACTGCGGCTGCTGCTTCGCGACCGCCGCGGCAGGCGCCGCTGCGGCCGCTACTTCTCGATGGCCTCTGTCAGGCGGTCCAGGAACGGGCGTTGGCCCTTGACCAGCTTCTCGCGGGCGGTCGTCAGGTCGAACCAGCCCGCCCGGTCGATCTCCGGGAACTCCTTCGTCCGGCCGGATCCCCTGGGCCATTCCATCTCGAACGTCCCGGGTACCACTGCCGCCGGGTCCAGTTCACCCTCCAGCGCCCAGACCGCGACGACCTTGCCCGTGGACTGCTTCGCCTCGCCCAACGGGGTCAGGTCGCCGGACGGTGCCGGTAGGCCCAGTTCCTCCTGGAACTCGCGTCGGGCCGCCGCGATGTCGTCCTCCCCCGGGTCGACCTCACCTTTCGGGATCGACCACGCGCCGGCGTCCTTCCGGGCCCAGAACGGGCCACCCATGTGGGCGATCAGGACTTCCGGTTCCCCGTCGACCCTGCGGAACAGCAGGATCCCAGCGCTGCGCATGCCGCCGAGTCTGGCACGCGTCAGCGCAGCGGGAACGACACGCCACGCTCCGACTCCGGGCGCGGGCCGAAGATCCGCCGCTCCGACTCGGCGATCGGCACGTCGTTGATGCTGGCTTCACGCCTGGCCATGAGGCCGTTCTCGTCGAACTCCCACAGCTCGTTGCCGTAGCTGCGCCACCACTGGCCGTCCGTGTCGTGGCTCTCGTACTGGAACCGGACCGCGATGTGGTTGTCGTCGAACGCCCACAGTTCCTTGCGCAGTGCGTAGTCCAGTTCGCGCTGCCACTTCTCGGTCAGCAGCTCGACGATCTCCGCACGCCCGGTGACGAACCGGTCCCGGTTGCGCCACACCGAGTCCGGCGTGTACGCGAGCGACACGCGTTCCGGGTCGCGGGTGTTCCACGCGTCCTCGGCCGCCTGCACCTTCTGGGCGGCCGTGTCCCTGGTGAACGGGGGCAGCGGCGGTCGGGTCGTCATGCCGCTAAGGTAGAGAACCACCGTTCTCCGAGTCAAGGCGGGTGTGACCATGGACGCTGCGGACCGGGCGCTGGACGCCGCCGAGCAGCTCTTCTACGCCCGCGGCGTGCACGCCGTCGGCATGGACGACATCCGCGACACCGCGGGCGTGTCCCTCAAACGCCTCTACCAGCTCTTCCCGAACAAGCACGCACTGCTGCGCGGCATGCTGGAACGCCGGGACGTGCGCTGGCGGCGCCGGCTGGCCGACCACGTCGACACGCACCGCGAGCCGCTGGACCGGCTGCTCGCCGTCTTCGACTGGCTGCACGAGTGGTTCAGCGAGCCGGGGTTCCGCGGGTGCGCGTGGATCAACACGTTCGGGGAACTCGGCGCACCCGTCGCCGACCTGGCCAGGGCGCACACGGCCGCGTTCGCCGACTACCGGGCCACCCTCGTCCGGGCGGCCGGCCGGCCGCCGGCACTGGCCGACCAGCTCCTGCTGCTGGCCGAGGGCGCGATGACGACCGCCGCCATCACGGGCTCCGCGGCTCCCGCCCGCGCAGCCCGTGATGCGGCGTCCATACTGTCTACAGTGGACTAGTCGGTGAACGTCGGGTCGGCGCCGTGCGGCTTCGCGACCCGGCCCTTCGGCTCCTCCCACTCCTCGGACCGGCCGAACGCCGTCAGGTCGAGCCAGGTGTACGCGCTGCCCAGCTGGTCGGTGCCGCGGGCGAACGTCGAGTACGTGTGGAAGACGCGGTCACCGTCACGCAGGAAGCAGCTGATGCCGGGCAGCTCCGCCGACTCCTTGCCCAACCGCGAGCCGGGCTCCGGGGCACGGTAGTTGTACTCGACCGGCGCGACGGACTCGTCGACCGTCACGTGGTAGTCGTAGTTGAACGTGCTGTCGTGCGACGAGTACCACGGGAAGTGCCATCCCTTGTCCGTCAGCGCGGCCGCGATCTTGGCGAACGGCGCCCGCGACACGCCGGCGAACGTCGTGTCCCGCGACCACAGGTGCTTGAGTACACCGTCGCTCAGCTCGTCGAGACCCGCCGAGCAGCCGGGGCACGGCGCGTCCCAGTCCGGGCCGAACATGATGTGCTGCACGACCAGCTGGCTGCGGCCGTCGAACAGGTCCAGCAGCCTGACCTGCCCGTTCGACCCCTCGAACACGTAGTCCTCGTCGACGGCGACCATCGGCAGCCGCCGCCGGTCGGCGTTGAGCGCGTCCCGCTGACGGGTGTGCTCCTTCTCCTTGACCAGCAGTTCCTTGCGCGCGACCAGCCACTGTTCCCGCGAAACGACCTCGGGCAAACTCACCACGAACCTCCTTCGTCGACGTGTCCTCCTGACACCACGACGACGCACCGGCGGCGAATCGACACGTCGCCGGAAAAATTCCACGCCGGCCCCCGCCGACGGGCGATTCCGAGTAGTCCGCACGGCCGTTGAGCGGCAGGGTGGGGGCAGCAGGCGACGGAGGGAAGGGGCATTGATGGCACGCGTCCTGGTGACCGGTTCGGCCGACGGGCTCGGGCAACTGGCGGCCAGACAGCTGGTGGACGACGGGCACGACGTGATCCTGCACGCCAGGAACGACCGCAGGGCCGGTGACGCGCTCGCCGGCACGCCGGGCGCACGCGGGGTGCTCGTCGGCGACCTGAGCAGCATCGACCAGACGCGGGGCGTCGCCGAGCAGGCGAACTCCGTGGGCCCGTTCGACGCGGTGATCCACAACGCCGCCGTCGGCTACCGGGAGCCGCGGCGGATCGTGACCGAGGACGGCCTGGCGCACGTGTTCGCGATCAACGTCCTCGCCCCCTACCTGCTGACCTGCCTGATCACACCGCCGCAGCGGCTGGTCTACCTCAGCTCCGGCATGCACCAGGGCGGTGACCCGGACGTCGGCGACCTGCAGTGGGAGGCGCGGCGATGGAACGGCGCGCAGGCCTATTCCGACTCGAAGCTGTTCGACCTGATCCTCGCGTTCGCCGTGGCCCGCAGGTGGCCACGCGTGCTGTCCAACGCGGTGGAACCCGGCTGGGTGCCGACGAAGATGGGCGGCCGGAGCGCACCCGACGACCTGTCCAAGGCATCGGTCACGCAGGTGTGGCTGGCCACCTCCGACGACCCGGCGGCACAGGTGACCGGGCAGTACTTCTACCACCAGCGCCGCCGCGACACGCATCCCGCCGCCCGTGACCACACGGTGCAGGAAAAACTGCTCGCCGCGTGTGCCGCCTTGACCGATACTGTGCTTCCGGCCGAGGAGGGAGCCCCATGAACGCGGTGGACACCGTCGAGACCCGCCATGGCATCCGCGTGATGCTGTGCGCGGATGACGGGCCCACGCTCACCACCGAACAGGACGCGGTCGACCTGATCGCGGAGTCGGTGTCCCACCAGGCCGCGCTGGTCGTCCTGCCGGTCGCCCGCCTCGACCACCGGTTCTTCGACCTGAGCAGCGGCATCGCCGGCCAGGTCGTGCAGAAGTTCGTCCAGTACCGCAGGCGCCTGGCGCTCATCGGCGACATCTCGGCGTACGTGGATGCCAGCGGTCCATTGCGGGACTACGTCCGCGAGACCAATCACGGCCGCGAGGTCTGGTTCGTGCGCGACCTCACCGAACTCGACGAACGACTCCGCCCGTCGAGGCCGCATTCCTGAGGCCGGCGCGGCCCGATCAGTCCTTCGCCGTTTCCAGCGTCGCTTCGACGTCACCGGATCGGGGCAGGTACACGACGATCGCCACGTGTCCTTGCGGGCCAACGGAAAGGCGGATCGCGTCGCTCAGGATGGTGTGGCCCGCCTGGATTGTGGTCGTGGTGCGGCCGCCGAACGTCACCTGGCGGTCGGCCACGACGACACTGCCGACCGGGATCGTCCGGTCGCTGGACAACCGGATGCGGACCACTGATCCGCCGGCGGGTGGTCGCACGACCTCCTGCACCGTCTGGCCCGTGGGGTGCAACGAGACCGCGACATCCGCACCGGAGGTCACCATCACCGCCAGGCCCCATGCCGTCCACGCCAACGCAACCGCCATCGCCACTCGGACGATCCACTTGCCGCGCGCCATGTCCGCTCCAACATCACGAACCGATAACGAGGCGACAGTAGGACCTCAGCGGCGATCGGACAAGCACCGCCGCGCGCTCACAAGGAACCCGTAACGTTCGACCGTTCCCTGGCCAGCAGTGCCCGCTTGTCCGGCTTTCCCGTCACCGTCTGCGGGACGTCCCTGACCACCGTGATCGTCGTGGGCACGCTGATCGCGCCGAGCTCGGTGCGCACCAGGTCCGCCAGTTCCGCGACGTCCGGTTCCCGGTCCCCCCACGGCACGACGAACGCATGGATCGCCTCGCCGGTCCGGTCGTCCGGTGTGCCGATCACGTGTGCCTCGCTGACGTCCGCGTGGCGCGACAGCACGTCCTCAATCGGGCCCGCGTAGGCGATCTGCGCGTTCACGATGACGACGTCCCGGGTCCGGCCGGCCAGGCGCAGCAACCCGTTCTCGTCCAGGTGGCCGAGATCGCGGGTGCACAGCCAACCCTCCCGCATGACCTCCGCCGTGCATTCCGGGTCGTGCCAGTAGCCGGACATCATCGACGGGCCGCGCACCCAGATCTGGCCCGGACCGTCCGACGTCGACCTGATCTCCACCTGCACGTCGCGGTGCACGCGACCGACCGACGTCATCGCGTCCACGCCCAGCCGCTGGACGTCGCGCGGCGTCAGGATCGAGATCAGGCCGGCCTCGCTCTGGCCGTACGCGTTGTACAGCACGGGTCCCAGCACGTCCAACGCCTCGGCGAACCGGTGCGCGCTCACCGGGGAACCCGACACCGTCAACGCCTTCAGGCTGCTCGTGTCGACCGGCTCGGTGCGCAACGCGTCCAGCACCCGGTACAGGCGGGACACCGGGATGATCGCCGCCGAGATCCGGTAGCGCTGGAAACCCCGGGGCAGCAACGCGGACAGGTCACCGGTGGGGATGACCGCCGTGCCACCGGCCAGCAGGCACAGCGTCACATGGTCCATGATCACCGGGCTGGCCATGGTGCCGGCCAACAGGTAGCGGTCGTAGCACGCGGCCAGTTCCGCGACCTCCGGCGTCCAGCGCTTCGGCTGCCACGCCCAGCGCACGCTCAGCGCGTGGTACGTCTGCACGCATCCCTTGGGCAGGCCGGTGCTGCCACTCGTGTACACCAGTCGTGCCACGTCGTCCCGTAACGCCCGCACCGTCAGCGCGGCACCCTCGCCGGACGACAACAGGTCGATCGCACCGGGAACCGGGCCCAGTGACAGCACTCTGCCGGGGACGTCGGCCGTCGGCGCGTCGACGACGACCGCGTCGATGTCCGCGCTCAACACGTGTGCGCGCTGGGCCGCGGAGTAACCCGGTGGCACACCGATGACGCGGCAGCCGACGGTGAACGCGGCGATGTGGGCGGCGAAAGCCTCCGGCGTGACGGACGTGATCATCGCGACACCGGCACCGGGACCGACGCCTGCGCGGTCGAAACCGGCGACGAGCCTGCGCACGCTGTCCAGCACCTCGCCGCACGTCACGATCCGCTCGCCGTGTTCGAACGCGGGACTGTCGGGGTGGCTGGCCAGGACGTCGAGCAGTGGTTGGGGGAACATCGCCCCCGGTCCGGGCGCGCCGACGGCGCGGGAGGACCAGGAGCGAAGCGACTCCTCGGACTCCACTCGTTCTCCGTTCCGCGCAAGGGCTGTGCACCGACCAGGGCGCGCGAGCGACGCGGACGGGCCAGGAGCCGAGCGGCTCCCGGACATCACACTGCGGCTCCACGCTGCGGCCGTGCGCCGCTACTCTAGCGACACGAGTGATCGCGCAGGCGACACTCCTGAGAAAAAAGGCTTACAGGATTCCTGTCATAGCTGTCAGAAAAAACTGTTGCCAGCAGCCGTGCCACACCAAGGACCGGCGGGTTCACCGGATCGCGGGAATCGCCGAACGGCTCACGTGCCGTACCGCGTCGTAACGACCGACGGGGTCTCCACGTCCGTGCCGGCGGCCATGCTCTGCGCCAGCCGGACGTACTGTCCCTCGGCCCACATCAGCGGAGCCGCGCTGCCGGTCGGCGTGCCGTAGCCGAAGCAGCCGATGTCCGAGCGGTCCCAGACCTGCTCCGGCACGAAGTGGCCCAGGTTCGTCGAGTCGGCCATCGACCGCAGGTAGAGCGCACCGGACCGGCCGTTGGCCACCTCGTACTCGCCGCGCTCGCCGGACAGCACCGGCCACAGCCTGCCGTGCTGGTTCGAACCGTTCGCCGGCCAGCCCGAACAGTCGGTGTCGCTCTCGCCGTAGCTGTCGTGCACGTAGCGGTGGAAGTAGACGTCCCCGTTCGGCATCGTCACCCGCATCGTGGAATTGCCGTCGGTTCCGGTGACGCCGGCCGCGAGCGACGTGGCGACGGAACCGTCGGCGGGTGCGACGATGCCGAGGCGGACCAGGTCCAGGAAGCCCAGATCGACGACGTCGTGCGCGTAGTAGCAGCCCTCCTGGAAGCAGATCTGGTCGCTGTCGTTCGGGTTGCCGGTCTTCTCGACGCGCTCGTAGTACGAGTGCCCACCCCAGTAGCCGTCCGTGGTGTACGTCCAGCCCGCCAGGTTCGACCGCCACGAGTCGGCCGTCGCCTCCCAGCTCGCGGCGCTCGCCGTGTCACCGTTGGTCCGCGCGATCGAGCCCGCCACGACGAGACCGGCGATCTCCGCCGCGATCGACGACGGCGACTTGCCGTACTGCTCCTCCCAGCGTTCGGTCGTGTCCGGGCCGGTGCTCCGGATGTGGTTGGCCGTGACCTTGATCTTCGCGTACGTACCGGAGTCGGTCAGGCCGGTCATCCAGGCCAGGATGATCGCGAACGAGTCCTGGTCCAGCTGCTCGCAGCACCCCAGTTCCTGCGGTGTGGCACCGGCGACGCCGCTGACCGGGCTGTAGCGCGGGAACGAACCGGGCGCGTACGTCGTGCCGTCGCCGGGCGTGGACGTGGCGATGTACTGGCTGTTCCACAGGAACTGCGCCATGCGTTTCGCCTGCGCCGTGTCCCCCGCCGCGATCAGGCCGGTCGCCTGCTGGTAGAGGTCGCGGCCCCACACCCGGTGGTAGCCGTCGTTGAGCGAGTCGCCGTTGACCACGTTGCCCCACGGCGTGGCCAGTCCGGCGACGCTGGCGCCGCGGTACGTCTTGTCCTCGGCCGCGTGCAGCGCCATGACGGCCACGTAGTAGGCGTCGAGTTCCTTCGTGCTGCCGGTGACGCCGGACGGCGCGGCCTTCAGCCCACCCACGTAGGAGTGCCAACCTGAGCGGTAACTCGACTCCACGCCCGCGAAGCCGGTCGACAGCGAGTTGTTCGCGGCCGTCACGGCCGCGGCCGTCGTGCTGCCGTAGCCGAGCGCGACGGTGAACGTCGTGTCCGAGCCGACGCCGATCTGCCCGCACTGCACGGCATTGCCCGCGCCGCTGAGCGAGTCGTACTGGCTGGTCAGCGTCTTGTGCGCGGTGACGTCGACGTCGCAGTCGCTGGCGGTACCGGCGTAGCCGTTGTCGTGCGCCACGAAACCGCTGGACACCTTCAGCGCAGAGTCGACCGTCAGCGGCGAGCCGAACAGCGTCTCCGTGTCGCTCGCGTCCAGCGATCCGTTCGTGCCGTCCCACCACGCGTCATCGTTCCCGCCACCGCCGGCCAGTGACGGGTTCGACAGCAGGTACAGGTGGTAGCTGCCGCCGTCCAGCGACTGGAACCGGGTGTTGATCACGAGTGTGCTGTTGTTCGGGTCGGTCACGTATGTGTTGGTAATGCGGTACTTCCCGCTCTTGGCGGTGTTGGTGACGGTGTACTCCAACGACTTCTGGTCCGGCATCGACACGACGTGGTTGGTGGCGTCGCGCTCCAGGTCGACGAACGTCGAGCCGTCGGTGACCAGGTACTGCATGTCCTGCATGTTGGGGACGTCCGCGCGGGGGTAGAACACCTCGGACGTGATGCCGTTCGCGACCGTGTACCAGACCTTGCTGGTGGTGGTCGCCGACGTGCCGAGGGCGTCCTTGTCGCCGGTCGTCCACGCCGACCCGGAACCGCAGCACCCGGGCGCGGACCCGGACGCCGGAGTCATGGCGACGGCCGGCCCGACGAGCCCGAAGCTGCCCGCCACCACGGCCGCGACCAGCACAGCAGCCCTACGCCTCATCGAGTGACCTCCCCGTCGCAGTCCGCACACCACGGTAAGGGCGCTGACCGGTTCCGTCACTGGTTCACACATGCTTGACAGCCGATGTTTGCGATGCAAACCTATCTGCGTTGCCAGATGATTGGGGGATGGACCGATGAAGACCGAGGCCGCCGACCTGCTCGACGATCTGGGGGCTCTGCGGCGCAGGACCCGCCGCGACAGCAGCGGCTACTGGCTCCCGCTGCTGCTGTTCGGATTACTGGTGCTCGCGGCACCACTGGCGTATCTGGGCAACGGCCAGGCGCCGATGGACAGCTACGGGGTGGTGAGGCCGATCTGGCACCTCGGCGGTCTCTACTTCGCGCCGCTGGAACTGTTCGAGGGCTTCGTCGTCCCACCGGCCAACGCCGTCGCCGTCGGGCTGTACTGGCTGGTGGCCGCGGTCGTCGGGGCTGCCGTCACCTTCTTCTGGTACCGCGCACGCGCCGCGCGGCTCGGCGTGCAGCTGCCCATCGGCACCTACCTGGGGTACATGCTGGGTGCGCTGGCGATGGCGATCGTCGGCATCCCCCTGATCACCCAGTGGGCGCTGTTCGGTGGCATGGGCAGCGCCGGAGCGTCAATCGCCGTGGCCGCCCTCGCCGCGGGGCTGGCACTGGCCATCCTCTCGGCGCGGCCGTGGCAGCCGACCGTGCCGAAGTCGCGGCCGCGGACGGCGGGGATCGTGGTCGGCGTGCTGATCACGGTGTTCGCGGCGGGCAACCTCGCCTGGCTGGCGTCCACGCACGGGTTCGCGACGCTCTACATCATCGCGGTCGGCCTGTTCGGGCTGGCGTGGATGGAACGCAGCCTGCTGTGCGGCACGATCGCGGCACTGTTCACCGGGGCCGCACTGCTGACCAACCTGTACAACATGGAGAACGTCTTCTTCCGCTGGGGCGACGTCACCTTCTCCCCGGCGCCGATCGCGTTCGACAACCTGCTGCTACCCGGTGCCGTGCTGGTCATCGGCGGTGCAGTCGCCCTCGTGCTGGACCGGCTGACCGAACGGCGGGCCACGACGGTGGAGCCGAAGCCATGACCGACCCGATCCGCGTCCTGGACGACCTCGGCTCGCTGCGCAGCCGAATCCGCCACGACCGCAGCGGCTACTGGCTGCCACTCGTGCTCTTCGGAGTGCTCGTGCTCGCCGCACCCCTGGCCTACGTCGGCCATGGCGAGCCGATTCCCAGCGACGGAGTAGAGGGATTCATGGGTCCGGTCTGGCACGTCGGGGGCGTCTACTTCGACCCGCTGGAGTTGTTCCACGGCATCGTCCTCCCGCCGGTCAGCGGCACGGTCGTCGGTCTGTACTGGCTGCTGGGGACGGTCGCCGGCGCGGCCGGCACGTACCTCTGGTACCGAGCGCGGGCGGCGCGAGTGGGCGTGCAACTGCCGGTCGGCACGTTTCTCTGGTACGCGCTGGGCGCGCTGCTCGCCGCGGTGTTCGTCGTCCCGACGCTGTCACACCGGCAACGCGGCCTGTTCGACGGCTCGGGTGCCGCGAACCTCTGGTTCAACCTGCTGGCCCTGGCCGTCGGCACCGCGATCGCCGTCGTGTCCGTGCGGCCCTGGCGCCCGCGGGCACGCCGGTCGGCGGGCCGGTGGGCCGGGCTGGTGACCGGTGCGCTGATCGCCATGGTCGCCGCGGCCGACATCACGACGGTCACGTCCACGTACAGCTTCGCGGCGCTGTTCGTCATCGCGGCCGGCCTGTTCGGGCTGGCCTGGACCGAACGAAGCAGACTGTGTGCCATGATCGCCGTCCTGTTCACCAGCGCCGCGCTGCTGGCCAACCTGTATGACATGCAGAGGATCGTCGACACGGGGTCCGCTGTGCTGAACAACCTGTTGCTGCCCGGCGTGGTACTGGTCGCCGGTGGTGTCATGGCTGTGGTGACCGGCCGGCGTGGGGCGACCCGATGAGCGAGACCGAACACCCCACCGTCGACATCGACGATGTCGTGCACCAGCGGCACCGGTTGGGTGTCCTGACGATCGCGGCCGAGGTGAAGCGGGTCGAGTTCGGGTACCTGCGGGAGGCGCTCGGGCTGACCGCGGGCAACCTGTCCCGGCACATCACCGTGCTGGAGGAGGCCGGTCTGGTCGAGGTGCAGAAGGGGTACGACGGGAAGCGACCGCGCACGTGGGTACGGATCAGCGGCGCCGGCCGGACCGCGCTGGCCAAGGAGATGTCCGCCCTGCGAGAACTGGTCGCCCGGCAGGACCGGCAGGCCGATGTTCAGCCCGATCCGCAGGCGTGACGTGCTCTCCCCGGACGGTCACCAGTTGCCGCGGTGGTCGGGGACCAGGAAGACCAGCGGGAGCATCAGGACCAGGAGGACGGCGAAGACCAGGAACACGTGTGCCTGTGCGATGCCGGAGTCGGAGCTGCGGGCGATGATCGCCGTGGTGACCGACACCGCGATGATCGCGCCGGACTGGCGGAACATGCCGCGCAGGCCGGCGATCGCGGCCACCTGGTCGGGGGCCAGTTGCAGGCTGGCGTTGTTGGACGCCGGCACCGACAGGCCCATGCCGCAGCCGGTGATGCCCGCCGCGATCGCCAGCCACACGTACGGCGACAGGTGTGGTGTCCACGACATCATCACCAGGCCGGCGGCCAGGATCAGGAAACCCAGGATCATCGGGAGCCGGTAACCGGTGCGGCGCAACGTGAGCACCGCCAGGCCGGCGACGGAGATCATGCCGACCGCGCGGGCCGTGAGCAGGGTGCCGGAGCCCAGTGCCGCCATGTGGAAGCGGTCCTGGGCGTACAGCGGGACGAGCGCGGCGAAGCCGAGCGCCGCCGCGCCGTACAGCAGGTTGATCACGTTCATCACGCCGAAGCCGCGGCCGCGCAGCAGCCGGTAGGGCACGAACGGTGTCGCGTACCGCTTGGAGTGCCGCACGAACAGCACGATCGTGAGCACCGCGATCGCCTCGGAGCCCAGGAAGACCGGGCTGTACAGGGGCACCGTCCCGCTGCCCAGGTACGTGATGCCGAACATCGCGGCCAGGATGAGCACGCCCAGCGTGGCGATGCCGCGCAGGTCGATGCGGCTGGTGTGCCGGGTGGCGGCGCCGGGCACGAACTTCGCGGCCAGCACGATGAGCACGATGCCGATCGGCACGTTCACCAGGAAGATGCCACGCCACGACCACGCCGCGACGAACACGCCGCCCACGATCGGACCGACGATGCCGCCGATCGGCAGGATGCTGGTGAACATGCCCAGCGCGCGGTCGCGGTCCTTGCCGAAGTGGTCGGACACGATGCCGGTGGCCGACGGCATGAACGCGCCGCCGCCCAGCGCCTGCACCGCGCGCAACAGCACGAGCAGGTAGACGTTGCCGGCCAGGCCGCACAACAGGGAGGCCACCGTGAAGACGGCCGCGGAGATGAGGTAGACCTTCTTCCGACCGTACATGTCGCTGATCTTGCCGGCCATGGGCATGGCCAGCACCTGACCGAGGGCGTAGATCGTGATCGTCCAGCCGCTCCAGTTGATCGGCGCGTGCAGTTCGCGCTGGATCGCCGGCAATGCGGTGGCGACGATGGTCTGGTCGAGCGAGGCCATGAACAGGCCCATGGAGACGATGCCGAAGATCAGTTTGCGGCGGGCCAGCGGTTCGCCGGCCGCCGACGCGGTCGAAGGAGACGTCAGGACTCCGGATTGCTCCGCATTGCCCACAGACTGCAATACTACTTGCTTGCCAGCAAGCAATCAATCCGACGGAGGTGTGATGGACGTCGAACTCGTGGGCCGGCTGCGGGGCGTCATCAGCAGGCTGGCACGTCAGCTGAACAACACCTCCACCGGCGAGGGCCTCACCCCCAGCCAGTATTCGGTGCTCGGCCTGGTCCGCAGCCGCGGCCCCCTCGGCCTGGCCGAGTTGACCGACCTGGAGGGCCTGAACCCGACGATGCTGTCCCGGATCGTGCGCAAGCTGGACGAGGACGGCATGATCCGCAGGCTGCCCGACCCGACCGACCTGCGTGCCGTGCGCGTGGAGATCACGCCGGCCGGCGTGCTCGTGCACGAACGTATCCGGGACCGGCGAACGAGCGTACTGTCCGAATGGCTGGACCAGTTGCCCGCGGAAACCGCGGAGACTCTGCTGGGGGCCGTGCCGGCGCTGGAGGCGCTCGCGGCAGCGGTACAGACAGCGCGGAAATGAATTCCGACGCACTTCCTACTGTAGCGGAATACGCAAGGGTCGCGCATCGGACCGCGGGCTGATGTTTCCGCCGCGACCGCGGCCTAACCTCGCTTCCGTGTCTTCTGGGGCGGAAGAACTGCTGTCACAATTCCTGACCGATCGAGTTCCCGGTGCCGCGCTGGCCGTCGTCCGGTCCGGCACACCGGTGCTCACCTACTGCCACGGCATGGCGGACGTCGAGTGGCGCCAACCGGTCACGCCGACCACGGTGTTCCGGCTGGCGTCGCTGAGCAAACCGTTCACGGCGCTGACGGTCCTGTCGCTGGCCGACGACGGACTGCTGGACATCGACGCGCCGGTCGCGAAATTCCTTGCTGACGCACCGGAGCACTGGCACCGGGTGACCGTCCGGCATCTGTTGACCCACACCTCGGGCATTCCGAACTTCGTGCTGCAACCGGGTTTCGCCGACCACACGTCGCGCATCGACCACACCGACGCGGAGATCCGCGGACTGTTCGCCGACCAGCCGCTGCACTTCGAACCGGGCACCCGGTTCAGCTACAGCAACTCCGGCTACCGGCTGCTGGACATGATCGCCGCCGAGGCGGCCGGCATGCCGTTCGGTGACGTGGTGACCGAGCGGGTGTTCCGGCCCGCCGGCATGGTCGACACGCGGGTGCTGCGCGACGACGAGATCGTGCCGGAACGCGCGAGGGGTTACCGGCGCTCCGGCAGTGGGTTCGTGAACGCGCCGTACCTGAGCCTGACGATCCCCGGCGGCGCGGGCGGGATCGGGTCGACCCTCGCCGACCTGCTGCGCTTCGACGCCGCGCTGCGGCACGGCGCGTTCGCCGACGCCCGGCTGCACGAGCGGATGTTCACGCCGGTCCGGCTGGCGTGCGGCCGCACCGAGGGCTACGGGCTGGGCTGGGACCTGAGCACCTACCGGGGCCGGCACATCAAGCACCACGCGGGTGGCATCGAGGGCTTCTCCTGCATCTACGTCCGGATTCCGGAGGAGGACGTCAGCCTCATCATGCTGACGAACCTGGAACTCTTCCCGTGCGCGACGCCGGCCCGCAGGCTGATCGACCGGATGCTCGACCTGCCGGGCGCCACGCCCCGGCCGGTGGCGCTGCCCGCCGCGGCCCTGGCCGCCCGGGCCGGGAGGTACGCCAATCCGATCGCGGAGTTCGCGGTCGAGGCGACGCCGGACCGACTGCGGGTGTCCGCCGCCGGGCGGACGCTGCGGATGCTGCCGCTCGATCCGCGGACCTTCGTGCACGAGGACGACAGCGACACCGTGCTGCGCTTCCACGCGGACGACGCGGCGACGCTGACGTTCCCGCTGTGGTGGATCACGGGGTACCGGGCCGCGTGACGCCGTCCGGCCAGCCCAACACCCGGGCGCCGAGGATCGCGGTGTGCAGGGTGAAGCGGTGGGCCGGGTTGTTGGGGTGCATGCCGGTCAGGGCCGCCACCCTGGCCAGGCGGTAGCTGACGGCTCGCACCGAGAGGTGCTGCGACTGCGCCGTCCGCGTCGTGTTGCCACCGCTGTCCACATAGGCCTGGAGCGTGTCCAGCAGGGGGCCGGCGCCGCCCCGGGCGCTGCGCAGCGGCGTCAGGACGGTGTCCACGAGGTCGATCAGCGCGGCGCGGTCGCGCAGCAGCACCTGGTAGACGAGGAGGTCCTCGGCGCGCACGACGTCGTCGGTCAGCCCGAGGTTCGCGGCCAGGCCGAGCGCGTCGCGGGCCTCGGTGAACGACCGCGCCACACCGGACGGCCCGGTGTGGCCGCGGCCGAGGGCCATCCGGGTGGATGGCTGCGCGGCCGTGACGGCGCGCCGGACGGCCCGCGTGGCGGCGTCCAGGTCCGGGCGGGCCGCCGCCGGCAGGACGACGACCAGTTCGCCGTCCCGGGTGGTGACCAGGGCCTGGCGGGGGGTCAGGGCACTGGTCACCTCGGCCAGCACCGGGCTCGCCTCGTGCCACGGCGTGGCGGCGGCCGCGACCAGCACGACGTGCGTGCCGGCCAGTTGCAGGCCGTAGGACTCGGCGAGGGCGAGCAGCCGGCTCGGGTCGGCGGTGCCGGCGAGCAGGTCGTCGACGAACTCCCGGCGCAGCGCGGTCTCCCTGCGGATCAGGCCACGGCCGGCCGCGTTGTAACCCTCGGCGAGCGCGGCGACGACGTCGTCACACGTGCGCAGCACGCGCAGCCCGGCGTCCCGCAGGCCGGCCGGGTCGCCTGTGCGCACGTCCGGCAGTTCCTGCCAGGCGCGCCACGCCGCGGACAGGTACAGGTCGACCAGGGCCCGCAGCACGACGCCCTGCTCGGCGGCCTTCGCCCCGAACGCGGCGAACGTGGCGTCGGCGTGCCGGTCCCACGCGTGGTCCCGGCCGGACGCGGCGAGCCGGTCCAGGAAGTCGCCGAGCAGGTCGGGGTCGACGCCGCCGGCGTCGGCAGCCGCCTGGCGGGCGACCGCTGATTGCCAACCTTCGGCAGCATCCGTCGTCGAACCTGGCGCCCTGCGGCCTCGTCGTTGCGCGGTCATTGCACCACTCTGGCAGGTGAGTCGAGGAGGTGCATCGTGATCGTGCCGGTGTGGGTGTGGGTGGCCACCGTGGCCGGGTTCGGTGCGCTGATCGTGGTGGACGTGTGGCAGGCCCGCCGGCCGCACGCCGTGGGCCTGCGCGAGGCGGCGCTGTGGTCGGCCGTGTACGTCGGGGCGGCGGCGCTGTTCGCCGCCGGGCTGTTCGTGTTCGCCGGCAGTGGCCCCGGGATGGAGTTCACCACCGGTTACCTGGTGGAGAAGACGCTGTCGATCGACAACCTGTTCATCTTCGCGGTGGTGATGTCGTCGTTCGCGGTGCCGGTCCGGCACCGGTCGAAGGTGCTGCTGATCGGCATCGTGGGCGCACTGGTGATGCGGGTGCTGTTCATCGTGGCCGGCGCCGAGCTGGTGCAGCGGTTCACGGTGATGTTCCTGCTGTTCGGCGTGCTGCTGGTGTACACGGCGGTGCGGATGGTGCGGTCGCACGGCGCGGTCATGGACGTCAACGGTTCGCGGCTGATGCGGTGGGCGCGACAGCGACTGCCGGTGGCCGAGTCCGGCGACGGCGCGCTGGTGGTGCGGCGGCCGTTCGCCGTGACCGGCCTGGGGCTGGCGGTGCTCGGTCTGCTGTCGGTGGACGTGCTGTTCGCGCTGGACTCGATACCGGCGATCTTCGGTATCACGCAGAACGTGTACCTGGTGCTGTGCGCCAACGCGTTCGCGCTGCTGGGCCTGCGGGCGCTGTACTTCCTGCTGGTCGGCCTGCTGGAACGGCTGGTGCACCTGCACTACGGGCTGTCGGTGGTGCTGGCGCTGATCGGCGTGAAGCTGATGCTGCACTACGCGCACGACCTGCACCCGGCGATCCCGGAGATCCCGACGTGGCTGTCGCTGTCGGTCATCGCGGCCGTCCTGGGTGTCACGACGGTGACGAGCCTGCGAGCGTCGTCAGCATATGTTGACGACGCCCAGCCGTCAGCATATGCTGACATCCATGACAAGCACTGAGCTGACTGCCAACGCGGCCAGCAGTGACCCGGACGTCGGGTTGCGGGCCGTTGCCGCGTTGCGCACGTTGACCGAGGAACTGGAGATCCTGCAGGTCGGGAACGCACGGCGGCAGGGGTGGTCGTGGCAGGAGATCGCGCTGCGGCTGGGCGTCAGCAAGCAGACCGTGCATCGCAAGCACGGGCGCCGGTTCGGGAGGCGATGATGTTCGAGCGATTCACCGAGGACGCCCGGCACGTCGTCACCGGCGCCATGGAGCACGCCACCCGCCTGCGGCACGACTACATCGGCTGCGAGCACTTCCTGATGGCGCTGGCCGCGGGCGACGACGAGGTCGGCGAGGTGCTGCGGGAACGCGGCGTCACCGTCGAGCGGGTCGAGACGACGATTCTCGGGCAGATCGGGCGTGGCCGGGGGCTGTTCGACCGGCTGGACCGGGAGGCGCTGGCCGCCGTCGGGATCGACGTGGACGCCGTGCGGCAGGCCGTCGAGCAGTCGTTCGGGCTCGGCGCGCTGGACCGGCCGCAGGCGTGCCGGCGCACCGGACCGCGGTTGCTGCCGTGGCGGCGAGCGCGACGCAACCCGACGCACCTGCCGTTGACGCCACGGGCCAAGCACTGCCTGGGCGACGCGCTGAAGGTGGCCACCCACCGGCATTCCGGCCACATCGGCAGCGAGCACATCGCCGAGTCGGTGCTGGCGATGCGGAGCAGTGCCGCGAAGAACATCCTGGCCGCACTGGGCGTTCCGGTCGACGCCATCCGCGCCGACATCGCCGAACGCTACCGCCAGGCCAGCTAGACCAGCCGCGCACCGTTTGGGGTCGTTGGTTTCGGCCAACCGGCTCACGGATCGCGGCGACGGACCGGACGGTGGCGGTGCCGCCCACCAACGGCACCGCCACCAGGCTGTCAGTTCACCGTGATGGTGAACGTACTCGTCGTGTTCTGGATGTTGACGTAGTCGTCGTTCTCGGTGAGTCCGTTGAACGTCACCGAACCGACCGCCGGTCCCTGTCCGGCCTCGGGCAGCGGGTTGGCCCAGATCCCGTAGCCCGACTTCGCGTCGTACGCGTCACCGCTGCGCTGTGCCCCGGTGATCACGGTGTTCGTGAACACCGTGTCCTGCACCGGGTTCTGCGCCACACCGCCGACGTAGTCCGTCTGGAACATGATCCCGGAATACGTCGGATCGGTGATCGTCAGGTCGTTCACCCGGATGCCCTGGAACGGCTGGGTCGCCGAGAACACCCACACCGCGCCGAACACCTGGCCGCCCCAGAAGTGGCCGCCGTCGCGGACCAGCGACAGGTTCCGCACCACCGTCTTCGGGTTGTCCCCGAAGCCCTGGAACGGGTACCCGAAGTTCAGCGAGCTGAGCGTCAGGCCCGAGTACGTCAGCGTGTCCGCCGAGTACAGGTTCTGGAACGTGTTGCCGTCGCCGCCGTAGATGGCGAAGCCGGCCGCCCGCCAGGGCAGCAGCGCCGTCAGGTTCTGGAACGTGTTGCCGGTCAGGTCCGCCGAGTTCTGGTCCTGCGCGGCGAACAGCGCGAAGCTGTCGTCACCGGTCGACCTGGCCTCCGAATCGCTGACGGTGTTGTTCTGGGAACCGTTGGTGAGGTTGATGCCGTCGGCGAACGTGTCCCTGATCCGCATGTTCGACACGGTCAGCCCGCTGACGTGCGTGCCCCAGATCACGCACACCGTGTGCTCGACCCAGATGTCGCTGATCGTCAGGTTCGAGACGTTCGTCAGGTTGAACACCTTCCCCGGACCGTCGATCCGCGACGTGTAGTTGCCGAAGAACGCGAACCCGGTGAACGTCGACCCGTTCGCGGTGGGCTGCACGTCGAACCCGTCGTCGGTGTTCTGCTGCGACGTCGGCGAGGTGAACCGCGTGAACCACGGGCCGGCGCCGACCACCTGCACCGCCTTGCCGTAGACCTGGAACTTGCCGGTGGTCTGGTACGTACCGGCCGGCAGGTACACGCCGACGAGCTTGCCGGTCGTGTCCATCCGCACCGCGTCCAACGCGTTCTGCACCGACTGCTGGTCGAACCCGGTGGGCGTGACGTACGTGCTCGGGTTCGGGTTGGCGGTCGGCGTGGCCTGCTCCAGGTTCATGAAGTCGATCGCGTAGTACTGGGCCGTGTTCGACGCGTCCTTCTGCAGCTTGATCACGCTGCCCTTCGGGTACGACGCGGGCAGCACGAAGCTGGCCTCGTCGTAGATGTGTCGCGGCGCGCCGGCACCCGGCGAGTTGCCCGGGGCCGTCTCGTCGCCGTACAGCCACTCGTACTGCGACGTCAGGTTCAGCGGCTCCACGAGGTTCCCGTCGACGTACAGGTCGAGCGTGGCGTCGATGCCACCGCCGCCGGACGAGTCGGGGATGGAGAACCGCACCACGAACGTGTTCGTGGCCTCCCGGGACGTCCACTGCACGTAGCTGCCCGTGCCGGTGAGCGTGACGGCCTTGCGGCCGGACGCCTCGCCCGCCTGGTCACCGATCGTCCGGTTCGGACCGACGACCGTCGCGCCGCCGCCGACGGTGCCGGCTTCGGCCTCGTACGAGTCGTACGGCATGTTCGCGCCCTGCCCGACGAACAGCTGGGTCGTGCTGGTGTTGTTGGCCTGCTTGATCGGCAGTTCGTTGGCGTCGACCGCGATCACCGTCCGCACGGTGTACTTGCCGTTCACGGCCGTCCACGAGCCCATCGACACGCTGGCGCCCGCCCCGGGTGCGAGGCTGCCGCTGTAGGAGCCGGACAGCGTCGTCACCGTGTTCCCGGCGGTGTCCAGCACGGTGAGCGTGACGCCGTGCGATCCGCTCGCCGACGCGACGGTCCCCTGGTTGCGCAGGGCCACCGTGAAGTTCACGGTACTGCCGGCCGCCGGGTTGTTCGGCGTCCACCCGACCGACGACGCGACCAGGTCCGAGCTCTGCACCGGCGTGACAACCAGCGATGTCGGGTTCGTGTAGCTGTTGTTGGCGTCGTTCAGCTCGATGACGGTGTTCGACTCGTCGACCTTCGCGGTGACCTGGTAGGTGCCGGCCGTCTGCTGGCCGATGTTCGTCGTCACGGTCTGGGACGCGCCCGCCGCGAGCGCGCCGACGTTCGCCGAACCGACCTTCGTGCCGCCCAGGTAGAAGTTGACGCCACTGGCCGGCGACGCGGCGGTGCCGGTGTTCTTCACCGTCGCCGACAACGTGACCGCGTCCGTCTCCACCGGGGACACGGGCGTCCACGACGAGCCGGTGACCGTGAGGTCCGGGTTGGGTGCCGGCGTGCCGTACACCTGGAACTCCGCCACCTGGCCGCCCGGTGCGCCACTGTTGCTCGTGATGGACAGCTCGACGTCGGCCTCCCGGCCGGTGACCGGGATGGTCACCTTGTTGCCGCTGCCCGGGTCGAACGTGTACGCGTGCGCCGCGACCAGTGTGGTGAACGCCGACGAACTCTGCTCGCGGCCCAGCACGGCGATGGTCTGGGTCCGGGTGCCCCATGCCGCGTCCGGGTTCAGCGCGACGACGACCGACGACAGGTCGGCGTTGGCGCCCAGGGCGACCGTCACGGTGCTCGGATACGTCGACCCCTCGAAGTACGTGGTCAGGTCGCCGTCGGTGACGTTGCCCGGAACGTAGATGTAGGTGTTCGGCGAGCCGGTGACCGGCTTGCCCAGGGCCAGGTTCGTCGTCGGCCCGCCGCTGCCCTGCCGGGTCACGGTGTTGCTCGGCGCGGACTGGTTGCCGGCGGCGTCCTTCGCGACGACGGAGTACATCACCGTCGCGGTGTCCGGCTGTGCCTCGGTGTAGGTCAGCGTGGTGCCGCTGACGGTCGTGTCGACGGCGCCGTCGCGGTAGACCACGTACGACGTGACGCCGACGTTGTCGGTCGACGCGCCCCAGGTGAGCGTGATCTGGCCGGACGTCGGCGTGCTGACCGCCAGGTTCGTCGGGGCCGTCGGCGGCTGCTGGTCACCGGTCTGGCCGGTGCGGGTGACGCTGTTGGAGTTGCCGGACTGGTTGCCGGCCGCGTCGTGCGCGCGCACGAAGTACGTCGCGGTGAGCGTGTCCGGTTCGGTGTCGGTGTAGCTCAGCGCCGACGCGGGGACGCTGGTCAGCAGCGAGCCGTTCAGGTAGACGTCGTAGCCGGTGACGCCGACGTCGTCCGAGGACGCGTTCCAGGTCAGCGCGATCCGGCCGGACTGCGGCTGCGTGTAGGCGAGGTTGGTCGGGGCGGTCGGCGGCTGCGTGTCGCCGCTGGTCGGGCCGTACACCTCGAACTCGGAGATCTGACCGGCCGGCCAGGCCGTGTTGCCGGTGAAGCTCAGCCGCACGTACCGGGTCGTGGTGGCCGCGAACGGGATCGTGACGACGTTCGACGTGCCGTCGAAGGTGTACCCGGTGGACGCGACGATCGTGGTGAAGTTCGTGTCGTCCGTGCTGCCCTGCACCGACAGTGTCTCGGTGCGCGCGCCCCAGTTGGCCGTGGGCAGTTTCAGGACGATCCTGGTGATGCTCACCGATGAGCCGAGGTCGACCTGCAGCCACTGCGGGAACGCGTTGTCCGTGCTCTCCCAGTAGGTCGACCGGTCGCCGTCGTCTGCGTTGCCCGGCACGTAGTTCTGCGTGGACCCGCTCGCGGTCATCGTCCTGCCGCTCGCCAGGTTGCCCGACGTGGTCGACGGGCCGTAGACCTCGAACTCGGACACCTGGCCCGCCGGCCAGCCGGTGTTCGCGGTGAAGTTCAGCCGCAGGTAGCGGGTGGTGGTCTGGCCGGTGTCGATGGTGACGGTGTTGGCGTTGCCGTCGAAGGCGTAGGCGGCGGACGCGACGACCGTCGAGAAGCTCGATCCGTCGGTGCTGCCCTGCACGGACAGCGTCTGGGTGCGGGCGCCCCAGCCGGACGGCAGCTTCAGCACGATGTGGTCGACGGCCGTGCCGCCACCCAGGTCGACCTGCAGCCACTGCGGGAACGCGCTGTCGGTGCTCTCCCAGTACGAGGACTGGTTACCGTCGGCGGCGTTGCCCGGCGCGTAGTTCTGCGTCGACCCGCTGGCGGTCATGGTCTTGCCGAGGGCCAGGTTCGGGCTGGCCGCCGCGGCCGTGGGCACGATCCCGACCAGGGGTAACACGACCCCGACGAGTCCCACCATGGCCACGGTGATCAGCCGGGCCACGGATCGCTTCCGTTGCATGGCAAACCTCTATCCACGTTGATAGTTCGCGGTCTGCGCACGGGACACCGACCAGCATGTCCCTGCGATTGTTGCAAATCCCTGTGCAAATTCTTCCGAATTTGTGCAAATATTTTGCGTCGATTTGTCAATCTCACGGCATGCTACCGGCCGGAGCAACGGATTGGAAAGCCTCGGTCATCAACACACGGCGCCGGTGGTGGCACGATGGGTCGGTCACCAGGTGGAGGCGGCGTTGGGGCACGAACGGAAGCGGGACGGCTCGGCGTGGCTCAGGCGCGCCACCGGCCCGGCCGGGCGGGCGATGCTCGTCGGGTTCGCGGCGATGCTGGTGGTGTTCAGCATCGGGGCCGCGACGGCCGGACCGCGCAATGTGTTCCTCGACGCGGCCGGGGTCCTGGCGTTCGCGATCCTCTTCGGTGCGGTGCCGACCGGCCTGGTCGCGCTGTCGGTCAGCTCGATGGTCCGGCGCCGCAGGCGGCACACGCCACCGCAGGTCACGGTGGCGGAGCTACAGGACAAGATCCGCTACGTCCAGGAACGGATCCGGCACCCGCAGGACGTGTGGGACCGCATGCTGGGCCGGTGCGAGGCAGCGGTGCGGTCAGCGGGCGAGGCGGTCGCGCTGGCGCCCGGCGGCCCGTCGACGGACTGGCTGCGGTCGATCCACGCCCGGATGGAACAGGAACTGGCCAACGCGGCGACCCTGGCGCGCCTGGCGAGGACGGCGTTCCCGCAGGCGGGCCCGACGCCGTCACCGGCGGCCAGGTCCCACCCGCTGCACGAACAGCTGAGCAAGGCCGTGCACGACTTCGAGACCAGCAAGCAGACGATCGTGGACATCGTCGCCCGGCTGGTCCGCAAGCCGGACCTGGACCAGGTCCGCTCGGAACTAGCGATGCTGGAGGTCCAACTGCCGGTGCTCAGCGGTCCGGACCTGGGCTGACCGCCGGCCGGGCCAACGCCGCGGGCGAGTTAGCGCAGCCGCCGAGCCAGCGCGCCGGGCAGGCCAACTCAGCAGGGCAGGCCAACTCAGCCGGCAGCGCAGCCGCCGA
>DASZXM010000134.1:0-6400 GCA_035546415.1 Pseudonocardiaceae bacterium | reverse complement strand
GTCCCGGCCGGCCCGGTCCGCCGCCGGACCGGGCCACCGATCATCTGCCGCCGGTGCGCAAGCCAGCAGACCCCTTCCAGCCCGAACCGGACCTGCTGACCCACCGCGACGACGACTACCTGATGGAACAGGAGTTCGAGGCGTATGACGACGGGCAGGACGACGGGTTGACACCCGACGAGTTCAAGCGGGGCAAGCGCAGGAAGATCTGGCGCTGGGTACGGCGCGCCGTGTACGTGTTCATCTTCCTCGGAGTGACCGCCCCGATCGCCGCCTTCTACATCATCTACCAGAACGTGACGGTGCCCGACCCGCAGACGGTGGCGTTCGGTCAGGCGCAGCCGGTCACGATCTACTACGCCGACGGCTCGGTGATGACGAAGCTCACCACCGGGGCGCGGATCTTCGTCAAGGCCAACGCCATCCCGATCAACGTGCGGCACGCCGTCGAGGCCGCCGAGGACGAGACGTTCGAGACGAACAACGGCTTCGACGTCAAGGCCATCATCCGCAGTGCGTACAACCAGGTCACCGGTGGTACCGGCGGTGGTTCGACCATCACCCAGGAGTACATCAAGGTCGCCACCGGCAACGACCAGCACAGCATCACGCGGAAGATCAACGAGGCCGCCGAGGCCTACAAGATGACCCAGACGTACCACAACAAGAACGACATCCTGGCCGCGTACCTGAACATCGTGTACTTCGGCCGGGGTGCGTACGGCATCGAGTCGGCGGCCCGCGCGTACTACGGCGTGGACGCCGCGCACCTGACGCCGGCGCAGGCCTCGCTGCTGGCCGGCATGATCCAGGCGCCCGGCCGGGCGAACGACTCGGCGTACGAGCACAAGCGGTTCACGTACGTGTGGGGCCAGATGGTGAAGAACCACTGGATCACCCAGGCCGAGTACCAGGCCGGCAAGTTCCCGACCCCGCTGTCGGCGGAGGGGAGCACGACGAAGCTGTCCTGGGACCGCCAGCTGATCGTGAACCAGGTCGAGGACGAACTGAGCAACAACGGCTGGTCGGAGCAGCAGCTCAAGGCTCAGGGCGCACAGATCTACACGACGATCATGCCGAAGGCGCAGACCGACGCCGAGAACGCCATCTCCACCACCCTCAAGCCGGACGCCAAGTTCATGAACGGCGGCGGGATGGTCATCAACGGCAGGCCGATCACGGACAACGGCAAGCCCGTGAGCGCGAAGAACCCGCAGGTGAAGAACACCGAGACGGCGGCGCTGGTCTCGATCAACCCGAGCACCGGCGAGATCATCGCCTACTACGGCGGGAACAACCCGAAGGCCACGCAGCTGGACATGGCGAGCACGCCGCATCAGGCCGGTTCGTCGTTCAAGCCGTACGTGTTCACCGCGGGTCTGGAGAAGATGCCGGACAAGATCGGCATCAACTCGGTGTACGACCCGTCCGGACCGCAGACGATCCAGGGCGTCACCGTGCACAACTCCGACGGTGACAGCTGCCCGGCACCGTGCACGGTCAAGGACGCGATGACCAACTCGATCAACACGGTGTTCTACAAGATGGGCTCCCAGGTCGGGTCGCCCGCCGTGCGCAGCGCGGCGATCCAGGCCGGCATCAAGCCGACCCAGAAGGACTCGGCCGGCCGCACCGTGCCCAGCCTGGAGGACTACAACCCGACGACCCTCAAGGGCGGCCTGATCGAGGGTGGTATCGCGATCGGCCAGTACCCGGTGTCGCCGCTGGACCAGGCGCAGGGCTACTCCACCTTCGCCAACAACGGCATGTACATCCAGGCGCACTTCGTCAAGAAGGTCACCGACATCAGTGGCCAGAACGTGCTGTACCAGTTCAACACCCCGGCGAAGCCGGCGTTCAGCTCCGACCAGGCGCAGAGCGCGCAGATCGCCAGGACGGTGTCCGACTCCATGACCGACGTCATGAAGTCCTCGGACTACGCGCTGGCGAACGGCCGCCCGGCGGACTCCAAGACCGGTACGCAGAACTACGTCGCGGCCGACGGCACGAACAACAACTGGAACTCGAACGCCTGGACGGTCGGGTTCACACCCCAGGTCGTGACGGCCGTGTGGTTCGGCCACTACGACCGGCCGGGTCCGTTGTTCGGCAGCGGCAACAACCACGGCGGTGGCCACAACTACTCGGTGTTCGGCCGCATGGAGCCAGGTCAGATCTGGAAGAACTACATGGACTCCTACCTGGCCAACCAGCCGAACACGCCGTTCCCGACGACGCCGGCCGACATCCCGGGTGGCTGGAACTTCATCACCAACTCGTCGGCCACCCAGGCACAGCAGCCGCCGACCAACAACCAGCCCGACACGCAGCCGACGTTCACCCAGCCGACGCTGCCCACGGGCCCGCCGCCGTTCACGTTCCCGACGAACCCGAACGGCGGCGGCAACGGCGGCCATCACCACGATCCGACGACGACACCCGACACGACCACCTGCAACCCGGTGCTGCCCAACGCGAACTGTCAGGGCGGAATACCGGGGCAGGGGGGAGCCGGGCCGTAGCGCGGCTGAACTGATCACACGGCGGGGTCGGACCGACACGGTCCGGCCCCGCCGTCGTCGCGCCAGGAGGTGGGTTTCTACCCGGAGCCGACACGGCTGCCTCTACGATCCGGCAGGTGGCCAGCATCCCGCCCGACACACCGGACACCGAGGACGGCGCACCCGACGGTGCGCCGGAGAGCGCGGCGGGTGACGCGCCGATCATGACGGCGAGCGTCGACGACGTCGACTCGCTCGGCCCGCAGGACCGGGTCATCCCGAGTTGGTCGGAGTCGATCGGCCGGCAGGCGAGCAAGGTCGTCGGCGGCCCGCTGGGCAGGCACGCGTCCATCGGCCGGCACTGGTTCTGGACGCCGCTGCGCGCGGTCCTGCTGTTCGCGGTCGTCACGCTGTGCCTGAGCTGGTTCGCGAAGTCGCCGTGCATCCAGCAGTACACCGACAGCAACGGCGTGCGGCAGCTGGACTGGCGGGCCAACCGGCAGTACGTGGCGTTCTGCTACTCCGACATCGTGCCGCTGTACACGGCCGAACGGCTGGACCAGCCGGGGATGTTCCCGTACAAGACGTCCTGGGTGGACGGCGCGGGCACGCCGAACGCGCAGGTCCGGTACATGGAGTACCCGGTGCTGACCGGGTTGTTCCAGTGGCTGAACGCGAAGCTGGCGCAGGGCTGGGTGCACCTGGCCGGCAGCACGGGACTGCTGCCCGACGCGATGACCGTGGTGGTGTACTTCGACATCTCCGCGCTGCTGCTGTCGATGGCATGGCTGGTGACCGTGTGGGCCACCACCCGAACCGCCCGGCGGCGGCCGTGGGACGTCGTGCTGATGGCGGCGTCGCCGCTGGTGGTCGTGCACGCGTTCACCAACTTCGACGCGCTGGCCACGGCGTTCGCCGCGACGGCGATCCTGGCGTGGTCGCGCCGACGGCCGGTGCTGGCGGGCGTCCTGATCGGACTGGGCGCGGCGACGAAGCTGTACCCGGCGTTCTTCCTGCTGCCGCTGCTGGTGCTGTGCCTGCGCGCGGGCAAACTGGACAAGTGGCTGCTGGCCACCGGCGGCGCCGTGGCGTCGTGGCTGGCGGTCAACGTGACGTTCATGATCGACTACCACGCCGGCTGGTGGGAGTTCTTCCGGTTGAACATCCAGCGCGGCATGGACCCGGACTCGGTCTACAACGTCATCTCGTACTTCACCGGGTGGGCCGGTTTCGACCCGAACCTCGGTCCACACCAGAACCCCGACGTGCTCAACACGGTGACGACGCTGCTGCTGCTCGCGGCGTGCGTCGGCATCGCGTGGCTGGCGCTGGCCGCGCCGCGCCGGCCGCGGCTGGCCCAGCTGTGCTTCCTGCTCGTCGCCGCGTTCCTGTTGACCAACAAGGTGTGGAGCCCGCAGTACTCGCTGTGGCTGGTGCCGCTGGCCGTGCTGGCGATCCCGCGCTGGAAGGTCGTGCTCACCTGGATGGTGCTGGACGCGCTGGTGTGGTTCCCGAGGATGGCGTACTACCTGGAGATGGCCAACCTCTCGCAGCACATGGACGATCGCGGCCTGCCGCAGGGCTGGTTCCTGGGCATGGTGATCATCCGCGACCTGGCCGTGCTGGGCCTGTGCGCGCTGATCATCAGGGACATCTACCGGCCGTCGGCGGACCTGGTGCGACTGGCCGGCGACGACGACCCGAGCGGCGGCTTCCTGGACGAGGCGCCGGACCGCTTCACCCTGCGGCCGCGGCGGACATCCGCCCCGATCGGGTGACGAAACGAGACAGCACCTACCCATACATCATCGACGAGGCACCCGGACCAACCCGCGCGGACCCGAGAGCCGTCACCCGTTCATCCGAACGGAGGGTAACCGTGACCTTCCGTATATACCGTTGATCGTGCGGTAGCCACCGCTCGGCGCCTACTGGCACGTAACTTTTCCGGGTAACAAGATCATTACGGGAAGATGGACAAAGCGTGGGCAGGGCCGATCCCGGCCACACTCCCCATCGCCGCTGACCATCGAAGCCGCCGCACGCGCGGGCCGACCGCCCAACGCGTTGCTTTTCCTTGTCCCGAACGAAAGCAGAGCGAAGTCGACCGATGTTAGGGCAGCAGTACGCGGAACGTCCCACCGAGACGGTGACCCCGCCAGGTCGGACACTGCCGCACTGGAACATCGCGCTGCGACGGTTCGTCGCCGTGGTCCTGGAACGGACGTTGGGCGAGTGCTGGGCACCCAACCCCCGGGTCGGGCTGCTCGTCCTGCTCGTGATCGTCGGCCTGCTCGCCATCATCGCGGTGACGCTCAGTGTCGGCAACGCCCTGCTGGTCCTGCTGGCCGCCGTCGTGATGCGGATCAGCTGCGAACGCCGCCGCCCCGCGCGGCGCTAGTCACCGGTCGGCCACCCTGCGCACCAGTTTCAGGCCCGACCACGTCGCGTCGATCGCACACACCTTCACGTCGACCAGGCCGTGGTCCAGCGCGTAGGAGCGGACGCCGTTGTCGGTCAGGTCCGTCGCCACGCCGGACGAGCGCTTCGGCCACGCCACCCACAGCGCGCCGTCCGTGGTGATCCGGTCGTACGCCGTGGGGTAGCCGCGTTCCAGCGCCGCGACCGACGGGCAGAACAGCAGCACCACGTCGTAGGGCTGCCGGCCGGCCCGCACGTCGTGCGGACAGTCCAGGGTGAAGCCGGTGGGCGCATTCGACACCAGCACCCGGGAGCCCGCCCGGACGCCCAGCTTCACCGGCAGCGGCGTGCCCGAGTAGCCCGCCGTCACGTGGCGGCCGCGAGTCCGGACCGGACGGCGACGGCCGCCGGTGACGTGTCCAGTTCGTCCGGTGTGGCCTGCGCCCACACGAACATGAAGAACAGCACCGCCAGCAGCGCGGCCCGACCCCAGACGCCCACGGCCGTCGCCTGTGCGGCGAGACCGTCGTAGATGCCGTAGGGCAGGTGGAACGTAATGGCGTAGTAGTACCGGAAGATGCCGATGCCCATCGCGATGTCCGCGAGGTAGTACAGCACCACCCACACCGGCTTGACCCGCACCAGCGCGAACATCGGCACCAGCCACAGCGTGTACTGCGGCGAGTGCACCTTGTGGAACAACAGGAAGCCGCACAGCATCGCGGCGCTCACCGCCACCCACGGGTACGTGCCCTCCCGCTGGTAACGCCGCCAGCCCAGCACGCACGCCACGAAGAACGCGAACAGGATCAGCATCGGCGACAGGACGTCCACCATGCTCTGGAAGCTCTTGTTCGTCGGGTCGGAGAACGGCCGGAAACCCCAGAACCAGATCGAGTTCGTGGTGATGTCGACGGTGCGCATCTCCTGGAACGTGTAGGACGCCTCCCAGCCGCGGAACCCCGCCAGCATGAACGGCAGGTTGACCAGCACGACCGTGCCGATCACGGTCAGCCCCACCCACAGCGCGCCCCTGAAGTTCCACTTCCGACCCGCCGGCAGGTCCCGGCCGCCCGGCCCGCCGGTCAGCACGTAGAGCATCAGCGGCAGCGTGAAGATCGCCGGGTACAGCTTGAACGCGAACCCCACGCCGAGCAGCACGGCCGACACGAGTGCCCTGGTCAGCAGCGGCCGGTCCGCGCCCCGGCGGCCCCAGCCCTTGTGCACCACGTAGATCGCGGCCACCGAGCACGCCGTCACCGCGAGGTCCCAGTTGTGGAAGGCGTACAGCACCAGCGGTGAGCCAATCGCGAACAGCAGCGCCCGCCACCGCGCCAGCCTGCCCAGCAGCCACGCCGTCCACAGCGCGAACGGCGTCAGCAGGATCGCCGAGTACAGCAGGAACTCGTGATCGTTGTGCGCGAAGTACGCGCCCATCCACATCAGGATGCCGGTCAGCACCGGGTACTCGACGGTGC
>DASZXM010000133.1:0-2740 GCA_035546415.1 Pseudonocardiaceae bacterium | reverse complement strand
CACCGCCGTCGTGGAGCCGAGTTCCACCAGTGGCACGGCGAGCGTCACGCCCGCGTCGGCGAGTGCCCGCTCCACCGTGTCCCGCGTGCCCGAACCGTGTTCCCGCACGACGAGCGGTGTCGCGGCCAGCTCCGCCACCGGCAGCGGCCCCCGCCGCCGCGCCCACGGGTGCCCTGGCGACACGACGACGACCAGGTGGTCGGTCGCGACCCGACGCGCCGACAGTCCGTCCGGTGCCTCGGGCGTCTCCACGAACCCGATGTCCACCTCACCCTTGCGGACCAATTCGGCGACGCGCTCCGAGTTGGTCACCTGGAGTCCGACGTACAGGGTCGGCTCGGCGGAGCGCAGCTCACCGATCCAGGCGGGCGCCAGGTATTCGGCGACGGTCATGCTGGCGGCGACCCGCAGTTCGGCCTCCCGCTTGGCGCGCAGCGCCTCCGCGCCGGTGACCAGCGCGTCCAGCTCGTCCAGCACGCGCCGCGCCCACCCGGCGACGACGATGCCGGCCGGGGTGAGGACCGACCCGCGCCGGGTGCGGTCCACCAGGACCAGCCCGAGCCGCCGTTCCAGTGTCGCCAATCGCTTGCTCGCGGACGGCTGCGCGATCCGCAGCCGTTCGGCGGCCCTTCCCAGGCTGCCCAGCTCGCCGACCAGCACCAACAGGCGCAGCGACTCGACGTCCGGGGTGCTGGTCATACCGCCAGGGTATGACCAGACGGCGATCGGTCGGCGACCGAGGTGTCGACAGAAGCGCTACGGTTCCTCGGCCGACCAGGAGTCCGGCGGCTCCAGGAACGCCTTGCCCAGGTCGGCCGTGAGCGCCAGGGCCCGCCGGGTCCACGTCGTGCTCGCGCCGGCCAGGCCGCACGTGGGCGTCGGCACGGCCCGCTCTGCCAGCCACGCACGCGGGAAGCCGAGCCGGTCGGCCAGCCGCAGCGCCGGCTTCGCCACGTCGTGCAGTGTGACCGGCGCCGGCGGGTCGACCGCGGGCACCAGACCCAGGAACAGGGTCACGCCCGCGTCCCAGGTCTCGCCGACCTCGTCCAACCGGCCGGCTTCCAGCACGGTCACGTCGAATGACACGGCGTCCGCGCCCGCCTCCCGGAACACCCGCAGCGGTGGCCGATCGGCGCACGAGTGCACCAGCACCGGTTCACCGGTGGCCGCCTTGGCGGCGTCGACCACGGTGGCCAGCAGGTCCCGCGCGTCCGGTTCCGGCACGGCGGCCACCGTGCCCAGGCCGGACGGCGTGGGCAGCGACCCGGCCAGCACGGCGGCCAGTGTCGGTTCGTCCAACTGGACCATCACCCGCGCGCCGGTCCGCGCCGCCACCTCGGCGACGTGCTGGCGCAGCCCCTCGCACAGCGACTCGGTGAACTCGCGCAGCGCCCCCTGGTCGGTCAGCACCCGGTGGCCGCGCACCAGTTCGATGCCGGCGGCCAGCGTCCACGGTCCGGCCAGCTGCACCTTCACCAGGTCCGGCCGGTTGTTCGTGGCGTCCAGTACGTCCTGGAACGCGTCCAGGTCCCTGGCCAGCAGGTCCAGGGCACGGCGCACGTCCCGGCCGGGGTGCGCGGTGACCCGGTAACCGGAGGGCACCACCTCCACCGGCAGGTCGACCAGCACGGCCGCGGTCCGGCCGATCAGGTCGGCGCCGACCTGCCGGGCGGGCAGTTCGGGCAGGAACGGCAGCAGTGGCAGTTCGCCGACCACCAGCCGGGTGGTCTCCAGTGGATCGACGCCGGGCATCGACCCGATCGCGGTGGCCGCGGCGGGCGGCCATGGCTTGTCAGGCACCCGCACAGCCTGTCACCCGCGCGGACCGATCTTGGAACCGGCATGAAACCGCTGAACAGGGCATTGCCCGCGAACCACCGCGCCGGTAGCTTGACGGGGCTGCACCGGATCGAGTCCACGGCGGACGGGGGAAACGCACAGATGCCCGTCAAGCACATGCGCATCGACAACCGACTGATCCACGGTCAGGTGACCGTGGCATGGGTCGGAGCCGTCGGCGCCAACCGTCTGGTCGTCGCCAACGACGAAGTCGCTGCCGACGAGTTCCAGCGACTCCTGCTGCCGCAGGCCGCCCGGGGGGTGCCGACGTCGGTGCTGAGCATCGACGACACCATCGCCTACTGCGCGGGCGAGGCCGCCGCCCAGGAGTCGATCATGATCCTGGCGAAGTTCCCGACCGACGCGCTGCGACTGCTGGAGGGCGGACTGCGGGTCGGCGCGGTCAACGTCGGCAACCAGGCACCCAAGCCGGGCACCAAGTTCACCATGGTGACGCGGTCGATCTCGGTCACCGAACAGGACGCCAAGGACTACCGGCGGATCGCCGAACTGGCCGGCGGCCTGCACAGCCAGATGATGCCGACGGACAAGTCCGAGGACTTCCTCCGGCTGCTGGCGAAGAAGAAACTCTGATCCCGACGGCTGTCACCGCCCGCCACCACACGGTGACGGGCCGTTGAACTGTCAATAATTAACGGCTCGACGGTGACATGCCGGTAACTTCCCACAAGCAGCCCTTGACTGACTCATCGCCGGTGTTAATCTGCCGTGAGATCTGGATCACTGGTCTAGTCCAAACGAACGAACAACCCATCGGCAACGGGGAAAGCGGGGCGCGATGCTCACCGCTGTTGTGCTCACGTTGTGGGCGATCTACTGCATCTACGACAATCTCGGACCGACACTGATCTATGCGGCCCGGCCGCTGATCGCCGGTACC
>DASZXM010000132.1:0-13037 GCA_035546415.1 Pseudonocardiaceae bacterium | reverse complement strand
GTGAGGTTGCCCTCCTCGCGGAGCGCCTTCGCGCCCCGGCCACCGGACGTCAACGCGTCCCACATCCGCCGCTGCGCCGCGTCCAGGTCGTCGCGGCGCAGCGGAGGCCGTCGCGTCACGCCGAACCGAGCGCCGCGGCGGCGGCCGCGGCCGACGCCTGCTCCTCGGCGGCCTCGTACGGCGCCGGGGCCCGGCCGATCTGCCGGCTCTGGCCGCCGTCCACGGGCAGGTCGACACCGGTGATGAAGTTGGCCTCGTCGGACGCCAGGAACACCGCCGCGTACGCGATGTCCCACGCGGTGCCCATCTTGCGCCGCAGCGGCACCTCCTTGTCCCGCTGCGCCACGACCTCCTCGTAGGACAGGCCGAACTTCTTCATCCGGTTCTCCACCGCGACCGGCGTGTTCAGCAGGCCGGGCAGGATGGTGTTGGCGCGGATGCCGTACTCGGCGTTGCGGATCGCGACGTGCGAGGTGAGCGCGAGCACGGCCGCCTTCGACGTCTTGTAGCCGACGTACGGGTAGTTGTTGAACGCCGCGGCCGACGAGATGTTGATGATCGAACCGAACCGCTGCTGGCGCATGATCGGCAGCGTGTGCTTGATGGTGAGCACCATGCCGCGCAGGTTCACCGCGATCACCCGGTCGAACGACTCGACGGTGATGTCGGTGATCCCGGCGTCGCCGCCGGCGATGCTGATGCCGACGTTGTTGTGCAGGATGTCGATCCGGCCCCACAGCTGGTGGCAGGAGGTGATCGCGGCCTCGACGGTCGGCTCGTCGGTCACGTCCGCCTGGAACGCCTCGGCCGTGCCGCCCTCGGCGCGGATCTCGGCCACTGTCTCGTCGGCGGCCTCCTTGTTGATGTCCACGACGAACACCTTGGCGCCCTCGCGGGCGAACATCAGGGCGACCGCCTTGCCGTTGCCGATCGTCCGGCCGGCCAGCTGGCCACCGCCGAAGATGATCGCCACCTTGTCCTTGAGCCGCATGGTCTGCCTTTCTGGTGTCGTGGCTGTCATGCCATCAGGGGGGTGCGGAGGTCGACGAACGTCTCGGCCGTGGAGACGTCGACGACGACCAGTGCCGGCCGGTCCGCCTTGAGGGCCTCGTCGATGGCGGGTGCGAGTTCGGCCGGAGTTGTCACGTGCGAGGCGTGCAGGCCCGCGGCGGCGCCGATGGCGCTGTAGTCGAACTGGTGCAGCGAGGACTTGTACTCCACCTCGCCGCGCATCCGTTGGCTGTGCTTCACCCAGCCCAGCGCGCCGTTGTTGAAGACGACGACCACGATCCGCAGGTCCTCCTCGACGGCGGACAGCAGCGCGGCCAGCGACATGCTCAACCCGCCGTCACCGCAGACGGCCACGACGGTCCGGTCCGGGTCGTGCGTCTTGACGCCCAGAGCGGCCGGGATGGCGTAGCCCATGCCGCCCGCACCGGCCGGCTGTAGGTACTCGCCGCCGTCCCGGGACTGGAAGTAGCGGCACATCAACAGCCGGTTCTCCCCCGCGTCAGCGCAGATCACCACGTCGTCGGGCAGCGCGGCACGCAGTTCGGCGATCACCCGCTGCGGGTGCAGCGGCGTGTCGTCGCAAGTGCCGCGGTCGTCCGGGAGCACGGTGGCACGCAGGCCGTCGCGGTAGCCGGCCCGGTCGGTGAGCTGGTCGGCGGGAACCGGTGCGTGCTCCAGGTCCACCACCAGGGCGTCCAGCACGTCCTTGACGTCGGCGACGATGACGTCGTCGGCCGGTGTCGTCCAGGCGGCGTTCACCGGTTCCACGTCGACCTGGATGATCCGCTGGCGGGTCGGGTCGATCAGCTTCGGCGACTCGGACGCCGTGTCGCTCGGCCCGAGCTTGCTGCCCAGCGCGACCACGACATCCGCCTCGGCCAGCGCGTCGTTGGCCAGCGGGACGCCGAAGTTGCCGAACACGCCACCGGAGTTCGGGTGCTCCTCCGGGAAGACGCCCTTCCCGGCCGACGTCGTGACCACGGTGGCGCCGGACAGTTCGGCTGCCCGCACCAGGGCGCGCTGTGCCCGGCCGGTTCGCACCCCACCGCCGGCCAGCAGCACCGGCCGCCACGCGGTGCGCAACGCGTCGGCCACCACGGACACGTCCGGCACGGCGGGCGCGCCGGGCCGCAGGTAGGCGGAGCTGGTGTAGAGGCGGGGCATCGACTCGGGGCCGACGGTGCCGGTCAGCGCGGCCGAGTGGAACAGCACGGCCACCGGGCCGGGCTGGCCGGTGGTGGCGTGCTTGATGGCCAGTTGCACGCTCTGCACGGCCGACACCGGGTCGTGCGGTTCGAACACCCGCTTCGTGATGCCGGAGAACGCCGTGCGCGCGTCCCAGCTGCCGTACTCGCCGGTGGCCGACTGGTAGGGCGCGTGCAGCGAGAACGGCGCGCCGTCGCTCAGGTCGCCCAGCAGCAACAGCGGTGTCGCACCGAACAGCGCCTCCAGCGTGCCGACGACCCCCTGGCCGAGCAGCCAGCTGCCCTGCGCCATCGCGACGGCGATCTTGCCGCTCGCCCTGGTGTACGCCTCGGCGGCCGACGTCGCGTACGCCTCGTTGCGCAGCAGCACGGTGCGGATCGAGTCGGTGTGGTGGGCCAGCGCGCTGAAGATGCGGCCGGTGTTGCCGCCGGACAGGCCGAACACCGTGTCCACACCGGCGTCCTTGAGCGCCTGGATGATCGCCTCGGTGACATGCACCTCGGAGTCGACGAGCGGGGACGTGGGCATCAGTTCTCCTTGTGCGGGGCGGGAAGCGGGACCAGGCCGGCGACGATCCGCTCCGCTGCGCCGCGGGCGGTCCGCTCGGTCACCAGGTCGCTGTACCCGCCGTTGTGCGGTGACACGACGACGTTGGGCAACTCGAACAACGGCAGTGCGCCCGGCGGCTCGGTGCTGAACACGTCCAGCGCCGCCGCTCCGACCCGGCCGGCCAGCAGCGCGTCGTACAGCGCCTGTTCGTCGACGACCGCGCCGCGCGCGGTGTTGACCAGCACCGTGCCCGGCCGCACCAGACCCAGTTCCCGGGCGCCGATCAGGCCGCGCGTGCCGTCGGTCAGCGGGACGTGCACGCTGATGAAGTCCGACCGGGCCAGCAGTTCGTCCAACGGCACGATCGGCACGCCGTCGGTGTCGTCGCCTGCCGAGCGCCGGTGCGCGATGACGTCCATGCCGAAGCCGCGCGCCTTGGGCACCATCAGCCGGGCGATCTCGCCGAACCCGACCAGGCCGAGCGTGCGGCCGCCCAGGTGCCGTCCGTAGAAGCGGGTCCACTCGCCGGACCGCAGCGACCGGTCCGCCTCGGTGATCCGCTTGGCCGCCGCGAGCAGCAGCGCGAACGCGTACTCGGCGACGGCGGGCGCGTTCATGCCGGGCAGGGACTCCACGACGATGCCGCGGTCGGCGGCCGCGGCGACGTCGATGTTGTCCGTGCCGGTCCCGATCCGCAGCACGTACCGCAGGTCGGGGGCCGCGTCCAGGTGGGCGCGGGTGAGCGGTTGCAGGCCGAGCACCAGGCCGTCGATCCGGCCCAGCACGTCCCGCCACCGCGGCCCGTCCCCGCCGATCGCCTCGTAGCCGGGCAGGTCGATCACCACGTCCACGCCGGCGTCGGCGAGGTGGGCCATGGCGTTGCTGTCGGACCCGACGATCCGGGACAGCAGCGCGATCCGGGGTCGGGTCACGGTGCGTTCGCCGGGATCTGCGGAACCGGCACCGTTCCGGTGATGCCGGGGATCGTGAAGTTCTTCGCCTGGTTCCGCACCTGCGTGATCTCGGCCTGCGTCAGGTTGGGCACCAGGTCGTTGGTGTAGACGGAGTCCACGTTGGCCGGCAGCGGCTTGCCCAGGACACTGGCGTCCTGCTGGAACTCGTTCGCGTTCACCGGGCCGTACGCCGGTCCGGTCGTGTCACTGTTCTTCAGCAGTTTCGACCGCAGTTGCAGCGGCAGTTCCAGGCCGGAGATCTGCTGTTCCAGTGACGCGCCCGCCTTGCCCAGCGCCGGGTACATCTTCAGCATGATGTACGCGGCGGCGGCCGGGTTCGCGCTGATGAAGATGTCGCCCTCGGTGGTGCAGCGGGCGAACGCCTGGAACTTCTTCTTCTCCTTGGCCAGGCTGTCCGTGTTCGCGACGGCGAGGATGCCGGACACGTCCAGGTACGGCTCCTTGCCGTTGATCGTCAGGAACCGCACCTTGATCCCGGCCTGCAGGATCGTGCCGTAGCCCACGTCGTAGTAGAACAGCGCGTCGATCTTGCCCGAGTCCAGCGCCTGCCCGGACGCCGCGCCGACACCGCTGGCGATGATGTGCACGCTGTTCGGGTCGACGCCGTTGTCCTTCAGCAGCGCCTTGAACGTCGGCGCGCTGCTGTCGGACAGCACGTCGACACCGACGGTCTTGCCCTTCAGGTCGGACAGCGACTGGATGGGACTGCCCGGCTTGACGGCGATACCGTACTTGAACGGGTAGTCCATCTCGTAGAACGCGGTCAGCGGCAGGCCGCCGCCGGACGCGTTGATGGTGTGCATCATGTCCAGGAACTGGTCGCTGCCGGGCACACCGACGTCCACGGCCTGCCGGTGGAACGCGGCCACCAACTGCGGCGGGTTCGTGGTCACCACGGTGGAGAACTGGTAGCCGTACCGCTTGTAGCAGCCGAGGTACTGGCCGATCGCGTAGTTGGCGCTGAACACCGTCACGGCGGGCGACGGGATGCCGACGACGCGCGGCTGCAGGCCGTTCGCCGCGGCGGCGCCACCGCCACCACCGCCACAGGCGGACAGCGTCGCGGTGAGCAGTGCGGTCAGACCGGCCACGACGCCGGTGAGCATTCTCTTCTTGGTCATCGGAGCCTCTCAGCCCTGTGCGCTGGTCATGCGGACGTCGTTGCCGTTGCCGGCCTCCCAGAACACGACCCGCTTGTGCGCGAAGCGCAGGATCATGTTCAGGATGAAGCCGACGATCGCGAGGATGATCAGCAGTGCGAATGTCGCCTGCGTGTCGGCGTTGTTCTGGAACTGGGAGATCATCACGCCGACGCCCTGCTGGGCGCCGGTCATCTCGGCGAGCACCGCGCCCAGGAACGCGTACACGATGCCCAGTTCCAGACCGGTGAACATCATCGGCAGGGCGCTGAACAACCGGACCCGGTACAGCTGTTGGAACCGACCGGCGGACAGCGAACGCAGCAGGTCGATCCGGTCCGGATCGGCGCTCACCACACCCTGCAGGGTGTTCACGAGCACGGGGAAGAACACGAACAGGACCACCAGGCTCGTCTTGGCGGACAGGCCGAAGCCGAACCACGTGGCCAGCAGCGGGCCGAGCGCCACCTTCGGCAGGCTCTGCAACGCCACCAGGTAGGGGTAGATCAGCCGCCGGACGATCGCGAACTCACCGGCCAGCACGCCGAACAGGATGCCGGCGCCACCACCGATCGCGAACCCGATGCCGGTCGCCTCCATGGTGGACCCGAGCTGGGCCCACATGCTGTTGGGGTCACTGGGATCGGTGGCCAGCAGCGCCTTCAGCGCGGTCCACACGGACAGCGGCGGCGGGATGATGTAGCTCGGCGGTTGGTAGACGGTGACGGCGAGCTGCCAGATGCCGATGCCGAGTACCAGAGCGAGGAGGAAGTACAGCAGGGAGATGCCACCGTTGCGGGCCTTGCGGCGCCGCCGCCTGCGCAGCACGGTCGCGGACGCGGTGACCGGCGCACTGGCCGGCCGGGACGTGACAGCGCTGCTCATGCCGCCACCTCCGGAGCGCACACGCTGCCGGCCACCACTCGCGGCCCGGGCCGCGACCGATGCCGAGCGGCAGGCCGCCTCGCCACAGCGATGTCATCGGGCGCGATCATGCCGCCGCCTCCCCGTCGTCGCGGGAGTCGCCTTCCAGGACGCCGCGGATCGTGGCGGCCAGGCGTTCCGACTCCTCGTCCGCCTCGTCCAGGCCGCGGGGGCGGGGCCGCGTCACCTCGAACTCGGCGATGATCCGCCCGGGCCGGCTGGACATCACCAGAATCCGGTCGGCCAGGAACACCGCCTCGCTGATGCTGTGGGTCACGAACAGGACCGTCTTGCCGGTCGCCATCCAGATCGACTGCAACTCCGCCGACATCCGCTCCCGGGTCAACGCGTCCAGCGCGGCGAACGGCTCGTCCATCAGCAGCAGCTCCGGGTCGTGCAGCAGGGCGCGGGCGATCGACACGCGCTGCTGCATGCCGCCGGACAGCTGGCGCGGGTACTTCTTCTCGAAGCCCGCCAGGCCGGTCATCTCCAGCAGTTCGTGCGCCCGCCGTACCGCGGCCGCCTTGGGCAGTCGCAGCACCTTCGCCGGCATCAGGACGTTCTCCACGACCTTCAGCCACGGCATCAGCGTGGCCGCCTGCGGGACGAGGCCGACCTTGTGTTCCCGGCGCTGCACCGGTTTGCCACGGAACCGCAGCGTGCCCCGCGTCGGCTCGATCAGGCCGGCGAGGATGCGCAGCAGGCTGCTCTTCCCGCACCCGGACGGGCCCAGCACGGCGACGAACTCGCCCTCGGCGATCGTCAGGTCGATCTCGTGCAACGCCTCCACATAGGACGCGTCCCGCGACCAGTACTGCAACATGATGTCGCGCATCGCGACGTGCGCGGTGTCGTTCACGGTCGTTTCCCGTCCACTCACAGGTAGCCTTCGTTGCGCAGCAGCGCGTACGCGCCGCCCGCCGCGATGGTCTCCAGCAGCATCGTCGGCATGCGGGCACCGGACTTCGTGACACCGGTGGTCACGTTCGTGTAGGTGCCGCTCTCGATGTCCAGCGTGACCGTGTCGCCCTCGGTGGTCATCGCGAGACAGCCGGCGCACTCCAGCACCGGCATGGCGTAGCTGACGCAGTTGCGGAAGAAGATCTCGCCGACCGACTCGGCGACGATGCCCGCGATGCCCAGCCGGGTCAGCAGGGTCACGGCCGGTCTGCTGGACCCGGTGCCGAAGTTGCGGCCGGCCACGAGCAGGTCGCCGGGCCGCACCTCGGCCGCCCAGCCGGGCCGGATGGACGACAGGACCAGCAGGTCCTGCTCGCGCGGCGCCAGGTCGTAGCCGGCCCTGGGCATGATCGCGTCGGTGTTGATGTAGTCCTGCGGGAAGACCCAGGCCCGCCCGGTGATGTTCGCCAGGTCGACGGTGGCTGTCATGCGGTGTGCTCCAGCGCGGTGAGGTAGGGGGTGGGGTCGGCGACGTAGCCCTCGACCGCGGACGCGGCGACGGTGGCGGACGAGCCCATGTAGATGCGGGCGTCCGGGCTGCCCATGCGACCCTTGAAGTTGCGGGTGCTGGACGTGATGCACGTTTCGCCCGGCGCGAGCACGCCCATGTGGCCGCCGGAGCACGCGCCGCACGTGGCCGGCGTGACGACCGCGCCCGCCTCGATCAGGGTCTGGATGTAGCCGCGCTTGAGCGCCTCCAGGTAGATCGCCTGGGATGCCGGCGTGACCAGGAAGCGGACGTGGTCGGCGACCTTCCGGCCGCGCACCACGGCGGCCGCGACCTCAAGGTCGGCCAGCTTGCCGTTGGCGCACGACCCGACGAACGCCTGGTCGATCCGGACCCGCTGGTCGGCGACCTGTCCGACGGGTGCCACGTTCTTGTTCAGCGCGTCGGGCAGCGCCACCGACGTGTGCACGTCACCCAGGTCGATCTCGTGGACGGCGTCGTACTCGGCGTCCGGGTCGGCGACGACCGGGGTGTAGGGCCGGTCGGTCACGGACTCCACGTAGTCGGTGATGAGGCGGTCCGCCGGGAACATCACGAAGTTCGCGTTGAGTTCCGTGCACATCGTGGCGAGCGTCGCCCTGGCGTCCAGCGGCAGCGTGGCCAGGCCGGGGCCTTCGAACTCGACGTCGTGACCCTCCTGGCTGCCGTAGTGCTGCGCGATGTGCAGGAAGATGTCCTTGGCGTAGCTGCCGAACGGCAGTTCGCCGGTGAGCCGGAACTTCACCGTCGGCGACGCCTTGTACCAGGTCTTGCCGGTGCAGACGAGCTGCACGATGTCGGCCATGCCCAGGCCACGGGCGGCGCTGTTGAGCACGCCGGCCGACGGCGTGTGCGAGTCGTTGCACGCCACCAGTTGACCGGGCAGGGCGAGCGCCTGCTCGATGATCACCTGATGCTCGATGCCACCGCGGCCGACGTCGGCGAGCCATCGGAATCCCAGGCGTGCACTGTGTTCCCTGGCGCGCTTGTGGGCCAGGGCGGTCCGCACGGTGGGGGCCGGGACGGCGTGGTCCAACAGGACCGCGACCCGCTCCGGGTGAGCGACCTTCTTCAGGTCCGATGGCAGCCGATCAGCGGTCTGGTGGAACACGCTGTCCGCCATGACCACGAGGTCGACGTCGGTGACGACAAGCTGTCCGGGCACGACGGTCGGCTCTCCGCTGTGCGCCGCCAACACCTTGTGCGCCATGGTCATACCCATGCCAGCCGCTCCATTGAGGTCGTTCGGGTCCCGAGTGGAGTGTTGACGAGACTCGGTGCACCGTGGATCAGATTCCGTATTCGATGTCTGGTACCCTAGGAACGCCAAGCGGCGGAAGTCAAGGACCCGTCGGGCCGGCCGGGCAGGAGCGGCGATGGATCTGGACATCGAAGGACGTCGCGCACTGGTGTGCGCGTCGACGGCGGGCCTCGGCCTGGCCAGCGCGCGGGCCCTGGCCGCGGAGGGCGCCCACGTGGTCGTCAGCGGCAGGCGCGGCGCCCTGGCCCGCGACATCGCGGCCGAACTGCCGAACGCGTCCTGGGTCGAGGTGGACCTGACCGCGCCGGACGCGGCGGACCGGCTGGCCGATGCGGCGGGTCCGGTGGACATCCTCGTGCTCAACGGGCCGGGTCCGGCACCGGGCACCGCCGCCGCACTGGACGCGCCCACCGCGGCGGCAGCTGTCGACACTTTGCTCCTGGGGCACATCCGACTGGTGTCCCGGGTGCTGCCGGGCATGCGGACGCGCGGCTGGGGGCGGATCGTGGCGATCGGGTCGAGCGGCGTGGTGGCCCCGCTGCCGAACCTGGCGGCGTCGAACCTGGGCCGCGCGGCGCTCGCCGGCTACCTGAAGACCCTCGCCGCGGAGGTCGCCGCCGACGGTGTGACGGTGAACATGGTCATCCCGGGACGGATCGCGACCGACCGCGTCGCGGAGCTGGACCGCCGGGCGGCGGAACGCAGCGGGAAGACGGCCGACGAGGTCCGCGTGGCGTCCGAGGCCGTCATTCCCCTGCGGCGTTATGGTCGACCGGAGGAGTTCGGCGCGGCGGTGGCCTTCCTGGCCGGTGCGCAGGCTTCGTACCTGACCGGGATCGCGCTGCGCTGCGATGGCGGACTGGTCAGTAGTATCTAGTACATCATGTCCAGTACGCGTACCCATGCGGCAGCGACATGCGGAGACGATGACAAGGAGGAGGCGTCTCCATGACTGCTCAGACCCTGGAGCCGGTCGCCGACCGGCCGCAGAGCCTCGGCGACATCGCGTTCGACCGCATCCGGAACGCGATCGTACAGCGGACGCTCGCCCCGGGAACCCGGGTGAGCGAGGCGATGCTCGGTGAGATGCTGCACGTCAGCAAGACGCCGGTCCGCGAGGCACTGCTGCGGCTGTGCCACGTCGGCCTGGTCGAGCCGACCACGCGCGGCCTGCGGGTGGTGCTCCCCAACCGGGAGATCATCCGCGAGGCCTACGAGGTCCGCACCGGTCTGGAGAGCGTCGCGGCGAAGTTGGCCGCCGAACGCGGTGACACGGCTCAGCGGCAGACCATCACCGAAGCGGCCCGCAAGTCGCTGGAGTACGCGCGCAACGCCGACGCCGCCGGTTTCGCCGAGTGGGACATGGCGTTCCACAAGTCGGTCGCGGCCGCGTCCGGGAACAAGCTGCTCGCCAAGCAGGTCGAGGACTCCGTGGTGCTGGCCTTCACGCTGCGCTCGCGTGACGTGCTCACCCCGGACGACTCGATCCACTGCGGCCGCCAGCACGTGCAGTTGGCCAAGTCCATCAAGAACGGCGACGCGGAAGTGGCGGCGCAGCAGATGCTCGACCACATCTCCGAGGTCACGAAGTTCGTGCTGGCGTCGGCCACCGGCTGACTCCACCGGTGCCTCCGCCGGTCGGCGGAGGCACCGGTGGATCAGACCTTTTCGCAGGTCGCGGGACCGCCGGTGCAGTCCGCCCGGAGAACCCGCAGATCGTCGGCGGTCAGTTCGACGTCCACGGCGGCGACCGCGTCGGCCAGGTGTTCCGGTTTCGTGGCGCCGATGATCGGCGACGTCACGACCGGGTTGCTCAGCACCCACGCCAGTGCCACCTGGGCCCGCGTGAGCCCGCGCCGCGTCGCGATCTCCCCCACCCGGTCCACGATCCGCCGGTCCACCTCCGGGTAGAGCCGCTTGCCCAGCCGGTCGTTCTCCGTGCGCAGCGTCGTCTCGCCCCACGGCCTGGTCAGCCGGCCGCGGGCCAGCGGACTCCATGGAATCACCCCGATGCCCTGGTCGGCGCACAGCGGGAACATCTCCCGCTCCTCGTCCCTGCTCAGCAGGTTGTACAGGTCCTGCATGCTCACGAACCGCGCCCAGCCGTGCGCCCGCGACGTGTAGAGCGCCTTGCAGAACTGCCAGGCCTGCATCGACGATGCCCCGACGTAGCGGGCCTTCCCGGCGCGTACCACGTCGTTGAGCGCCTCCAACGTCTCCTCGATCGGCGTCGACGGGTCCCACCGGTGGATCTGGTACAGGTCCACGTGGTCGACGCCGAGTCTGCGCAGGCTGTTGTCGATCTCCGCCAGGATCGCCTTGCGGGACAGCCCGGCGCCGTTCGGGCCGGGGCGCATCCGGTTGTGCACCTTCGTGGCGATGACGACCTCGTCGCGCGACGCGGACTCGCGCAGCACCTGCCCGAGGATTTCCTCGCTGGACCCGGCCGAGTACCCGTTGGCCGTGTCGAAGAAGTTCACGCCGGCGTCCAGCGCGGCCCGGATCAGCGGCCGGGCGTCGTCCAGCGGCAGCGTCCAGATGTGGTCGCCGCGGTTCGGGTCGCCGTAGCTCATCGCGCCCAGGCAGATGCGCGACACCTCAAGACCCGTCGTGCCGAGCTTGGTGTACTTCATGTCGTTATCCTTTCGGCAGGGGTGTGGATGCCGTGAGCGCGGCGGCGTGCAGGCCGTCGGCGAAGGTCACGATCGGGAATCGCCGCCACACCTCGTCGTCGTGGAACGGCACGATCCGCCCGACATCGCCACCGGCCGCGTCCAGCAGTGCGGTGATCAGGTCCTGCCAGGCGGACACCGGGCCGGTCAGCGTGCCCGGACCGCCTTCAATGTTCTCGTACGTGGACACGTTGTCCCCCGGGAAGAACAACGAGCCTTCCGCTGTCTCGACGACGGCGTACTGCGAACCGGCCGTGTGCGTGTCCAGCGCCGGCCGGACGTGGATGCCACCGGGGAGCGTGACGCCGGGGCCGTCGACGAGCACCAGGCCGGACCGGGCGTCCAGCACCGCGCGCAGGTCCGGGTCCGTCGCTGGTCCGTCCAGCCGCGCGTACTCCTCCGTCCGGAGGTACACGCGGGCGGACGGGAAGTCCGGCAGCGCGCCCGCGTGGTCGAAGTGCTTGTGCGTCAACACGATCGCGTCGACGTCGGACACGCCGATCCGGGCCAGTGCGTCCGTCGGCGCGCACCACACGGCGTCCCGGTACTTCGCACCCAGCCGCTGCTGGTGGTACGGCGACGAGAAGCCCACATCGACCAGGACTGTCGACACTTCGGTGCGCACGGCCGCGAAGCAGAACGGCACCTCGCGTACGCCGGGCCGCCCGGTGATCAGGCGGTCCGCCGGGTGACCGCGGACGTGGCCGCACTCGACCAGCCAGACCGCCGTGTCCACCACTCAGCCGCCGGTGGCCATGATCGTCGTCTTGACCTGCGTGTACTCGGCCAGCGCCGCGAAACCCTTCTCCCGCCCCATACCGGACGACCGGTAACCGCCGAACGGCGTCTCCACACCGGGTTTGCCGCCGTTGACCGCCACCTGACCGGCGACGAGCCTGCGGGCCATCCGCAGCGCCCGCCCGGAGTCGGCCGTCCACACCGACGCGATCAGGCCGTACTCGGAGTCGTTGGCCAGCTCGATCGCGTCCCGCTCGTCGTCGAACGGCGTGATCGCGAGCACCGGCCCGAAGATCTCCTCGCGGAAGATCCGCATGTCAGGGGAGACGTCGGCATAGGCCGTCGCCCGCACGTAACGGCCGGTCTCCACCGCACCGCCGACGACCAGTCGCGCGCCTTCGTTCCGGGCGATGTCGAAGTAGGACCGCACCTTCTCGAACTGCGCGGCCGTCGTCATCGGCTGCAGTGTCTCGCCGGGCTTGATCTCGGCGAGCAGCGTGCCGACGCGGGCGATCATCTCCTCGTAGACGGGCCGCTGCACGAGCAGCCGGGTGAGGGCCGAGCACACCTGGCCGCCGTTGCGGGTGTAGGCGGTCGCCGCCTTCGCCGCCGCGTCCAGGTCGGCGTCGGCGAACACGACCATCGGGCTCTTGCCGCCGAGTTCCAGCGTGACCGGGACGAGGTTCGCGGCACCGGCGGCGGCGACCTGCCGGCCCGCGGCGACCGAGCCGGTGAACACGAGCTTGCGCACGCCGCGGTGCCGGGACAGCGCGGCACCGGTGTCCGGCCCGGTTCCGGTGACGACGTTGAACACGCCGGGCGGCACGCCCAGTTCGCACGCCAGCCGGGCCAGCATCACCGCCGTCGACGACGTGAACTCGGATGGCTTGAGCACCACCGTGTTCCCGGTCGCCAGCGCGGGTGCGAGGCCGCGCGCCGCCTGGGACAGCGGGCTGTTCCAGGGGGTGATCATGCCGATCACACCGTGCGGCTCGTGCCGGGTGAACGCGTGCATCGCGGCGCCCAGGTCGATGGTGTCGCCGAAGAACGCGCGCACGATGCCGCCGTAGTACTCGAAGTACTCGGCGGAGTCGTTGACGGCGCGCCGCATGTCGT
>DASZXM010000131.1:0-2723 GCA_035546415.1 Pseudonocardiaceae bacterium | reverse complement strand
CGTTCGTCAAGCACGATGCCACGGATGCCGTTGACGCCAGCCTGCTGTGGCTGGGAACCCCGTTGGCCGTGGTCGCCCCGGACAGTCCGGTCATGATGCGGACCGCGCAACGGGTCACCGATGAACTGACCGGCCCGGCCGGGGGCGTGCGTCGGTATCTGGGCGACAGCTACTACGGCGGTGGTGAGTGGGTGTTGTTGACCGCGTGGCTGGGCTGGCATCGCGCCAGGATCGGTGACCTGAGCGGCGCCAACGCATTGCTGCGCTGGGTCGAGGCCGCGTTCACTCCGGATGGGCGTCTGCCCGAGCAGCTCACCTCCCATCCGCAGGACGCCGACATGGTCACGCCGTGGGTCGACAAGTGGGGTCCGGTCGCCACGCCGCTGCTGTGGTCGCACGCGATGCACCTGATTCTCGTGGCTTCGCTGCGCGATTGACCGGTCGGACGCCGAGGCGCCGTGATGTCCACGAAGCCCACCTCGAAACTCCCCGAGTGGCGGCGGGAGGACCCGCCGGGCTATCGCCTTGCGTTCGCGGTGGTGAACCTGCTCCGCGACGAGGGTTGGCATCCCGTCCTCAAGCTGGCGCTGCTGGTCGTGGTGGTCATCGCGGGGCTCGTCGGGCTTGCCGTCGTGCTCGGGCCGTGGTCGCTGGTCGCCGGTGTGGGTGGTGCCGGCGGAACGGCCGTGGCCCGGGCGATCCGGGGCAAACTGATGTGACCCGTGCGCGGTGATCGGCGATGCACGGGCACGGACCTCGCCGAACGGCCGGTCATGCGCGCGCCAGCAGTTTTCGCACGTACTTCGCCACTGGCGGATAGTAGATCTGGTGCACCGCGCCGATCAGTTCCCGCAGCTGATCCATCGGCCAGCGATCGGGTAGCAGCTCGGGTGGCAGGAGCGGTGCGAGCAGCGTGTCGATCAGGGGGGCGTTGACGATCTCGGCATACCGCCGCAGTGTCGTCGCCGTCGGTTCGAGCACGTCGGGTGTGTCGGCCAGGGCGGCGTCCAGTTCGGTACGGTGGGCCGACAGGACCTGTGCCACGTCCGCCAGCGCCCACGCCCGCGCCGCGGCCGACCGCGCGTCGTCCAACCCCAGCCGCAGCTCGGCCGGGTAGACCGTGGCCGAGGCCGGTCGCCGCGCGAACGTGAGGGCCAGGGCGTCGGTGTGATCCGCCGTCGCGATCAGGACGCCTTGGTGCAGTTGCCCGTACCCGACCAGCACGGCGTTGCGCCGCAGCAGGTCACGGAAGAACCGGTCGGCTTCGGGTACCTGGTAGAGCAATGCGTGGAACCACCCGGTCCAGGTTGGCGGTCCCGCATCCGAACCGGAACGGATGCGCTGGAACGAACGCTCGAACGCGCCGATCATCCGGTACTCCGCGCCGCGGCCGTTGCGCCTGGTGGCCAATTGCCCTCGGTCGCGCATCCTGGCCAGCATGGCCTTGGCCGCTGATGCCGACATTCCCAGGTCGACCAGCAGTCGATTGAGCACGACACCGGGTAGTTCGGACCGGCCTGACACCGCGAACAGGAACGGCACCAGCCCGATGTTGCGACTCCGTTCCGGCGGACCAGAAGTTGCGCTATCGTTCACGAACGTAATCAATACCACCAACTGAGGACCGGGATGAGCACACCACAGGCCGGGCCGGCGAATGTCGCCCTCGGCTGGCTGACCACGATCGTTCTCAACGTCGTGTTACCCATCGTCACCTATGACGTGCTGACCGACCACGGAGTCGGTGAAGTGCCGGCGCTGCTGCTGGGCGGCGTCTGGCCGGCGCTCGAACTGGTCGTCAACCTGCTCCGCACCCGGAAGATCGACGAGTTCAGCATGCTCGTGTTGATCTTCCTGTTCGTCGGCGTGATCACCGCGCTCGCGTTCAACACCCCCCGGCTCGTGCTGATCAAGGAGGGTGCCGTCACCGGGCTGTTCGGGCTCGTACTGCTCGGGTCGCTGCTGGCACCCAGACCATTGATGTTCTACTTCGGCCGCCGCTTCGCCACCAGCGGCATCCCGGCGCGCATCGACTGGTGGAACAGTTTGTGGCAGTACAAGGGGTTCCGGCGCAGCCAGCGGATGCTCACCGTCGTGTGGGGGCTCGCGTTGGCCGGCTCGGCCGGGATCTGCATCGCGCTGACGTTCGCGTTGTCGGTGGATGTGATGGTGGTCGTCATGAACGTGGTGCCCTACGTCGTGTTGGCCCTGCTGATCACCTTCACGGTCTGGTTCGGACGCCGTGCGCAGCGTCGTCCGGGTGCGGCACCACCACCGGTGCCCGACATGGCAACGGGAGCCGGGTCGGCCGCGTAGCCGGAAGGCGCTCGGCCGGCCGGGTTGGCGGCCGGCCGAGCGTTGGTTCACGAGTTGTACGGCAGGGCGCTCGCGGCGCACGACATGGAGCCGTAGGCCAGGTTGAACACCGCCGCCACACCGACTGCGACGCCCCACGTGATCGGGTCCTCGTCGTCGGCCAGTACGGGTGACATCACGCCGTTGCAGTCGAAGCAGGTGCCGCCCCAGAAATTGAGAATGCCGGCCGTGTTCTGGTTCTCCTTGTCGAACAGTGCCGCCGTGGTGGGGACCTGCCAGAGGATGTTTCCGCCGAAGTCCAGCCACGGTGTCACCGGGCTCCACGCACCCTGGGCCGCCGAGCCCTCGGCGGTCAGGGCGACACCGAGGTCGACCAGGGACTTCACCAGCATCAGGTCCGAGATGAC
>DASZXM010000130.1:0-2062 GCA_035546415.1 Pseudonocardiaceae bacterium | reverse complement strand
ACCGGCCCCGCACAGGTTCAGGCCGGGCAGCGTGTCGCCGTAGCCGGCGAGGTGGAAGAACGAGTCGCCGGTCAGCACGTTCTCGCCGTGCGCCACCAGCCATTCGTACAGGTCACGCTGTTGCGCGGCCGTCGGGTGCAGCTCGTCCCACACGTCGGCGCCCCGGCCGGACGGCCGCAGCCGGGTGATGCGCAGCTGCGCGCCGAACGAGTCGGCGATGGCCTTGAACTCGTCCAACTGGCCGACGTTCTGCCTGGTCACGACGACGGAGATCTTGAAGCCGCGGAACCCCGCCGCGGACAGGTTGCGCATGGCCCGCAACGCCGTCGCGTACGAGCCGGGCCCCCGGACGGCGTCGTTGACCGCCTCGGTCGCGCCGTCCAGCGAGATCTGCACGTCCACGTAGTCGCTGGCGGCCAGCCGTCGGGCCACGTCCGGCGTGATCTTCACGCCGTTCGTGGAGAACTTGACCCCCACGTGGTGCGCGGTCGCGTAGTCGACGAGCTCCCAGAAGTCGGACCGGACGGTCGGTTCACCGCCGCCGATGTTGACGTAGAAGACCTGCATGCGTTCCAGCTCGTCGATCACGGCCTTGCACTCGGCCGTGGACAGCTCGCGCGGATCGCGGCGCCCGGAACTGGACAGGCAGTGCACGCAGGACAGGTTGCACGCGTAGGTGAGTTCCCATGTCAGGCAGATCGGCGCGTCCAGCCCGAGCTGGAACTGGTCAACCAGCGTCATGTGCCGGTCCCTTCCGGACAGATCATGGTGGACTCGGCCAGCGTGGACAGGGCCTTTGCGTAGGTGGGGAAGTCGCGTTCGGCGACACCGGCGGCGACACATGCGGCACGCGCGCTGGGCTGCGCGGCGAGTTCGCGCACGACGGTCAGCAGCGTGGGGCTCTTCAGGAACGACAGCCGTCGGGTGCCGAAGTGGTAGAGCAGGGCACCGAACCGTTCCGGCCGGATCGACACCTGCGGGTGCACCCGCCAGGCGCCGTCCAGGTCGAACCCCACCTCGTGCGACACCGTGTCATCCGACACCGTCAGTAGACACCGCACATACCGTCGATCGAGACCTCCTCGACCAGCACGTCGTCCTCGACGACATCGGTCGCTGTGGTGCTTTCGTCGGCCATGTCGATTTCCCTTCAAATTCGGCACAGTGTGACGAATACTGGATACGTTAACGTCACACTGTGCTGAAATCAAGGGTGGCCCGATGACGGCCCGCCGCGGCCGGCCTTCCGGGACCAGCGCCCGGGAGCTGGAACTCATCGCCCTGCGACTGTTCACCGAACAGGGCTACGACGAGACCACCGTCGAGGAGATCGCCACGGCCGCCGGCGTCAGCCGCCGCACGTTCTTCCGCTACTTCGACTCCAAGTCCGACGTGCTGTGGGCCGAGTTCGACGGCGAGGTCGACGCGCTCCGCTCGGCCTTCGCCCAGATCGACGACGACGTCCCGCTCATGGAGGCGATCCGGCAGGTCGTGATCGGCGTCAACCAGTACCACGCCGAGGACGTGCCCGAACTGCGCACCCGGATGAACCTGATCACCTCGGTCCCCGCGCTCCAGGCCAGCGCGGCGCCGCACTACGACGCGTGGGAACGCGCGGTCACCGACTTCGCGGCGGCCCGCCTCGGCCAACCGGCCGACTCGCTGTACCCGCTGGCCGTCGGCCGCACCACCCTGGCCGCCTGTCGCGCGGCGTACGACCGGTGGGTCGCCCGCGCGGACAACGACCTCACCGTCTACATGGACCTCGCCCTGCGCGCGCTCACCAAAGGTTTCGACATCGACACCAGCGACGTGGACCCGGATCTGCTCGCCGACCCGAGCAAACGCTGAATTGCGGTAGCGGCAACTGTTGTCGGCGGCTCATCCAATGCAGTGAGCTGACGGCGTCAATGCTGGTCGGTGGTGTTCCTCCGGCTTACCTTGGTGCGCATGACCGATCTGGTGTCGACGGCACGTCGCCGGGAATTGGGAGCCGAACTGCGACGGCTCCGGGAGCAACGGGGCCTGATGGGCCTGGACATCGCCAACCGTCTCTGCTGGA
>DASZXM010000129.1:0-2314 GCA_035546415.1 Pseudonocardiaceae bacterium | reverse complement strand
ACGTCTCTCATCGCACAAATCATCTTGTACATAAAAATCGGTTTTGTCAATGGGGTCGAGGACCGGGCGGGTGACGCCTCACCCGCCCCGGTCCGCTCAGGTCACGACGTGATGGCGGGACTGCTCCCGGTCACCATCGGCTGCGCCGTATCGACGGTCCCCGCGTCGCCGGTGACCACGAAGTCGCCGTTGTCGCCGCTGTGCACGGCCATCTCGTAGCCACCGGTGGACACGGCCGCGATGTCCGGACTGGTGCCGGCCTGCACCGTCCAGTTCGTCGAGGCCGCCTTGCCCGCCGCCGTCAGCGACGACAGGGAGCCGGCCGCGGACTCGAACGCGACCCGCCAGTCACCGGCGGTGGTCGCGGCGATCGCCGGGCTGGAACCGTCCGCCATGGCCTGGCCGGAATCCTTGCCGTTCACCGTGCCCGGGGTGGTCCACAGGGTGCCGGTGCCACCCTGGAACGCGATCTCGACCGCACCGCCGGGCAGCGTGGCGATGCTCGGACTCGTGCCGGACGCCATGGGCATCATCAGGTCGGTGGGCTTGCCGGCCGTCGAGTACGTCCACAGGTGTCCGGTGTTGGCCTGGAACGCGATCTCGAACCCGTTGTTGGGTAACGCCGTCACGCTGGGACTGGTGCCGTTCATCATGCCCAGGCCCAGCGTCATCCCGCCGGACACCGACGAGTACACCCAGAGGAACCCGGTGTTCGCCTGGAACGCGATCACGAAACTGCCGTCGCTGAGCATCGCGATGCTCGGACTGGTCGAGGCCATCATCCCCAGGCCGCTGTCGACCGGCCCCTTCGGCCCCAGGATCATCAGGTGGCCGCCGCTCTGCTGATAGGCCACCAGCCGGGTACCCGACGCGAACGCGACGCTCGGACTCGTGTTGGCCTGCAACTGGTCCTTCGCGTCGGCGCTGCCGGTCGTGTCGTAGGTGAACAGGTCGCTGCTGCCGGCGGCTTCGAACGCGCCGTGCACGTTGGCGCCGCCGGTGAAGGTCACCGTGAACGCACCCGCCGTGGAATCGCCGGGCGCCGTCTGTGCGATGGGCTGGTTGCCCTGGTTGTTCATGTCGATCGGCTGCGCGCCCGCGTCCGCCAGGGAGCCGCCGTTGATGGTGGCCGCGGAGAAGCCGATCGAGTGGAAGTTGGGCAGCGTCGTGATGGCGCCGTTGACGCTGGCGGCTTCGGCGATCACCTCGGCACTGGCGTTCGTGGCGCCGGAGGGCGCCGCGACGGTGGTGGTCCTGGACCAGTTCTGGTCGGTGTCGGCGAGCGTGAGCGTGTAGTTGCCGTTGGCGTAGTTGACGGTGGACTCCATGTCGTCGCCCGGCGCGACGGTCACCCCGGTGTACATCTGCTGGCTGTTCGTCGGGTATGTCTCCCACCAGGCGTAGTACTTGGGTGTGCCGGATCTGCAGTCCACGCCCGTTCCGTCCTGTTCGACGGTGCCGTCACCCCACCCGTCGAGTCCGACCCAGAACGACACGATGCCCTTGGACGAGCACAGCACGGTCGGCTGCGTCCACTTCGCGGAGACACTGGTGTAGGTGCTACCGGAGGCGACGTAGCCGGCCCAGTTGTAGGTGGCGGCGTTCGCGGCCCTGGCGTTGGAGCGCAGGCCGTGCGGCTTGGCGCCGCCGTTGGGGACGTGCTTGGCCGGCGCGGTCAGCGCGCCCGCGCCCGGCGCCGTCGCCGCCGCCGAGGGTCCGAAGCCCGAGGCCGCGGCAATGCCCGTCGCCGTCGCGGCCATGGCGACGCAGACGACGGTGACAATACGAGCTAAACGCACAGTGCGCTCCTGTCGAGATGGTCGAACCGACGCCGTAGTGTCGCTCAAGCGGGTGACCGTGGGAACAAGTGCTTGACATCTTCGTCGTAACGGCCGGGACAAACCGGCACAACTCGCCGGTACCACCGATCGAGTGGTGAGTCGTCAGTCCGTTTTGACCGGTTAACCGCTGGTCTGGACCATTTCCGTCAACAGTGGATCGATCATCGTTGCCTTCGCAGCGACCTGCTGGGTATAACTTTCTTCACGACAAGTATTAAGTCTTTTTTCTTTCATTCTCCGACGGGAGTAACGATGCGCTTCACGCGTACCAGTGCGCTCATCGCCGCGGCGTTGCCCGTCGCGGCAGGTGCGGCGCTGCTCGGTGCGAACCAGTTCGCCAACGCCGCGGGCCCGGCGTTCCCGGCGCACTACTCGGCACCGTACCTACAGGTCAGCAACGACGACGTCGGCGACATGGCCGCCGACATGAGCGCCAGCGGCGACAAGTACTACACGCTGGCGTTCCTCACCCC
>DASZXM010000128.1:0-3391 GCA_035546415.1 Pseudonocardiaceae bacterium | reverse complement strand
CAGGGCCAGGATGTCCCGTTCGATGGTGCGCGTGCTGACCTCGTAGCGCTCGGCCAGCTGCCGAGCCGACCGCGGTCGAGGAGCGACGGCCCGCAGCTCCTCGACCAGCGCGTACAGCCGATCCGTCCGGTTCACGCCGGGATGCTAGCGGCGACCACCGACACCCTCGTCCGCGTCGGCGACGGCGTCCGCCCACAACCGCAGCGCCTCGTCCACCTGGTCGGCGTTCACGACCAGCGGCGGGATCATCCGCACGACGTTGCCGTACTGGCCGCACGTGAGCAGCAGGAGCCCGCGCGACGCAGCGGCCCGTTGCGCCCGCAGCGCGGCGGCCGCATCCGGTTCCCCGTCGGGCGTGCGGAACTCGCTGGCCTGCATGAGTCCCAGCCCCCGGACGTCGCTGATCCCGGCGTGGTCCACGGCGACCTTGGCCAGGCCGTCGTGCAACCGCTGCCCCATCACGGCGGCGTTCTCGACCAGGCCCTCCTCCTGGATGACGTCCAGCGTGGCCAGCGCCGCCGCGCACGACACCGCGTTGCCGCCGTACGTCCCGCCCTGCGACCCCGGCCACGCCTTGGCCATCAACTCCGCGGACGCGGCGATGGCCGACAGCGGGAATCCGCTCGCCAGGCCCTTCGCGGTGATCAGCACGTCCGGCCGGACACCGAAGTGGTCGTGTCCCCAGAACCGGCCGGTCCGGCCGAACCCGGTCTGCACCTCGTCGACGATCAGCAGAATCCCGTGCCGGTCGGCCCGCTCCCGCAGCCCGGCCAGGAACTCCGCGTTGGCCGGCACGTAGCCGCCCTCGCCCAGCACCGGCTCGACGAGGAACGCGGCCGTGTCGGCGGGCGCGGACGACGTGGCGAGCACCAGGTCCAGCTCCCGCAACGCGAACCGCGTCGCCTCCGCCACCGACCAGCCGTAGTGGTGCGCGTTGGGGAACGGCGCCACGGCCACGCCCGGCATCAGCGGGCCCAGTCCGGCGCGGAACTTCGTGCCGGACGTGGTCAACGCGGCGGCGCCCATGGTGCGCCCGTGGAACGAGCCCTGGAACACGACGATCCCGGACCGTCCGGTCGCGTGCCGCGCCAGCCGGACGGCCGCCTCGACGGCCTCGCTACCGGAGTTCAGGTAGAACAGCGAGTCCAACCCGGTCGGCAGCACGGTCCCCAACCGCTCCGTCAGCTCCAGCAGCCGCCGGTGCATCACGGTCGTGTACTGCCCGTGGATCAGCGTCCCCACCTGTGCCTGTGCGGCCGCGACGACCTTCGGGTGGCAGTGGCCGGTGCTGGTGACGCCGATCCCGGCGGTGAAGTCGAGATGCCGCCTGCCGTCCGCGTCGTACAGGTACACGCCTTCGCCGCGTTCGGCCAGCACCGGTGTGGCCTGCTTGAGCACGGGGGAAAGCTGAGCCATGGCCGCCTCCGTAGGATTGTCGACAATCTATCAATATGCAACCATGGGTGCGGCGACTTGTCCACAGGTAGGGAGCACCCATGTACCAGCAGCTGTTCATCGCCGGCCACTGGCGCGACGCCGAACACGGCGCCACCTTCGACGTCGAGGACCCGGCCACCGGCAAGTCACTGGGCCAGGTCGCGGACGCCTCCCCCGCCGACGCGCTCCTGGCCCTCGACGCGGCCGTCGATGCGCAGGCCGACTGGGCCGCCACCGCGCCCCGCGCCCGCAGCGAGATCCTGCGCCGCGCGTTCGACCTGGTCATGGCCCGCCAGGAGGAACTGGCCACGCTGATGACGGCGGAGATGGGCAAGCCGCTGGCCGAAGCCAGGGGCGAGGTCGCCTACGCCGCCGAGTTCCTGCGCTGGTTCAGCGAGGAGGCGGTCCGCATCGGCGGCGACTTCCTGCTCGCACCGGACGGCCGCAGCCGGTTCCTGGTCAGCAGGGCACCGGTGGGCCCGTGCATCCTGGTGACACCGTGGAACTTCCCGATGGCCATGGGCACGCGCAAGATCGGGCCCGCCGTCGCGGCCGGCTGCACGATGGTGGTCAAACCGGCCGAGCAGACCCCGCTGACGATGCTCGCGCTCGCCGCGATCCTCCAGGAGGCCGGCCTGCCCGACGGCGTGCTCAACGTCGTCACCACGTCCGACCCGGGACCGGTGATCGAACCCCTGCTGCGCGACGGCCGCGCCCGCAAGCTGTCGTTCACCGGGTCCACCGAGATCGGCAGGCTGCTGCTGGCCCAGTCGGCCGGCCAGGTGCTCCGCGTGTCCCTGGAACTCGGTGGCAACGCACCGTTCCTGGTGTTCCCCGACGCCGACCTGGACGCCGCGGTGGACGGCGCGATGCTGGCCAAGATGCGCAACATCGGCGAGGCGTGCACGGCCGCGAACCGGTTCTACGTCCACGACACCGTCGCCGACGAGTTCACGGCGGCGCTGACGACCAGGATGGCGGCGACCGAGGTCGGCCCGCTCATCGACGACGCCGCGGTCGCGAAGGTGACCCGCCTCGTCGACGACGCGGTGCGCCGCGGCGCGACCGTCCACACCGGAGGGACACCGCTGCCCGGCCCCGGCCACTTCTACCCGCCGACCGTCCTGTCCGGCGTGCCGGAGGACGCCGACATGCGGCACGTCGAGATCTTCGGCCCCGTCGCCGCGATCGCCACGTTCACCGACGAGGCGGACGCCGTCCGCGCGGCCAACGACACCGAGCACGGGCTCGTCGGCTACGTGTACACACAGGACATCGACCGCGCCCTGCGCGTGGCCAACGCCCTGCGCACCGGCATGGTCGGCATCAACCAGGGCATCGTGTCCAACCCGGCGGCCCCGTTCGGGGGCGTGAAGCAGTCCGGCCTCGGCCGTGAGGGTGGCCGCACGGGCATCGAGGAGTTCCTGGACACCCGCTACTTCTCCCTGCCCGCCTGACGGCGTGCCCGATGGCCTGCCCGGTCACCGCGCCCGGTGGCCTCCCCCGGTCAGGACGCCGCCGCGTCCGGGCCCGGATTGTCGGCCGGGCGCAGGCGTTCGATCGAGTCCAGCATGTGCTCCTCGATCAGGCGCAGCAGCAACGGCTCGTCGCCGGCCGTGATCGCGTCGACCAGCGCTCGGTGCTCCTCGACCAGGTCGGCGGGCTCCGGGTAGTGCTCCTGCAGCGCGTGCAGGCACATCCGGGTCTCCACCAGCAGCGTGTCGGCCATCCGGGCCAGGCGAGGGCTGCCGGACGCGCGGACCAGCGTCTCGTGGAACGCCTGGTCCGCGTCGCTCATCGCGACCCGGTCCCGGCGGCGCGCGGCCTTCATCAGGTCGCGCAGCGCCGACGTCAGCGCGACGGCGGCGGCGTCGCGGTTCTCCCGCATGATGAGCTGGCAGGCGGCGCGCTCGATGGCCAGCCGGGACGTGTACACGTCGCTCACGTCGTGTTC
>DASZXM010000127.1:0-21403 GCA_035546415.1 Pseudonocardiaceae bacterium | reverse complement strand
CGGCGCGCTGGTGTCGGCGCCCGGTACGGAGCGCCCGCGCCGGTTCCGGCCACGGTTGCGGTACGAGCTGATCGGCTGCGGTGTGCACGGCCACGAGCTGCTGGGCACGGACGCGGCGGACCTGCGGCCGGAGGACGGCCTGTTCGCCCGCGAGCTGGGCGGGCTGCGGTGGTACCGGTGCTTGCGGTGCGATTCGTGGGTCGCGCTCGACCCACCGGACCGGCCGGTGGTGACATTCCCGCCGAACCGGGACGAGGTGACATTGCCGCTGCGCGGGCGCCCGTTGCGCGACCGGTACGTCCTGCGGCTGATCGCCGTCGACCGGCTGGTTCACTTCCTGGTCCTGTCGGCGCTGGCCGCGGCGGTGTTCCTGTTCGCCAACAACAAGGCCACGCTGGACGCGGACTTCACCCGCATCCTCAAGGACCTGCAGGGCGGGTTGGGCGGCCCGGTCAACGACACCAATTCCGGTATCGTGCACGACCTGCGGCGGCTGTTCGCGGTCGATGTCACCAACCTGCACCTGCTCGGTGCCGGGGTCGCCGCCTACGCGGTGTTGGAGGGCGTGGAGGCGATCGGGTTGTGGCTCGCTCGTCGATGGGCGGAATACCTGACGCTCGTCGCCACGGTGGTGTTCGTGCCGTACGAGGTTGACGAGTTGACCAAGACCGTCACGGCGCTGAAGGTGCTGGCGTTGGTGATCAACGTGGCCATCGTGGTCTACCTGTTGCTGGCCAAGAGACTGTTCGGGTTGCGTGGCGGAGGTCGGGCGGAACGGGCCGAGCACGAACGCGACACCGGCTGGGCACCTCTGGAGCGGGCCACACCCGCGCTGGCCGCCTGGCCCTCGACACCGGCCAGGCCCGGGCCCTGACGGCGCCGACGGGGAATGCGCGATCACACCGTTGACGTGTTGCGGCTGATCACGTGACCCACTGTGATGCCGGGTGCGGGCGTGGCAGGATCGGCGCGTGAGCGAATGGGTCTTCTTCATGCACCCGCCGCGCGATGACTTCATGGCGACCATGACCGAGGACGAGCGTTCCGCCTTCGACGCTCATGGCGCCTGGCTGCGCGGACTGCTGGCCGATGGCGTGCTCATCGCGGCAGGACCGTGCCTGGGCCAGGTCAACACCGGAATCGCGATCTTCGAGGCATCGGGCTCGGACGCGGCGCGGCGCATCGTCGCCGACGAGCCGGTGACCAGTGCCGGATACATGCGCGGTGACCCGCGGCCGTACCGGCTCGGCCTGCTGCGCGGCCGTGACCGGTAGCCAGAGGGGAGCAGGGATGAAAGTCGGCCTGGTCGCGGTCCACTACCCGCGTCGTGAGCATCGGGAGCAGATGATCTCTCGCGTTCACCAGGCGGCGGACGTCATGGCGGCGACACCCGGCTGCCTTGCGGTCGACTGCTGGGTCGGCGAAGACGGCCAGACTGTCGTGACGACAGCTCAGTGGGAATCCGAGCAGGCACTGGTGGCGGGGTTTTCGGCCGTGCGAGCCGCGGGCGTCGATTTCGATTACGACGAGCGCGAATCCCGCCCTCGCGAGGTCTTCAAACTGCTCTCCGTGTGAGCGACCGTCGGGAAGAACCGGCAGCGGACTCGCGACGCGCACAGGTCACCGATCCGGTGGCCGCACCGACCGTTCTGGGGGCTGTTCGGCTCGCAACGACCACGTTCATGGTCGATCCGACCTCGGAGAGCTGAGCATTCGCGGCATGTGCCTGTTTCGCGGGGTCGAGTCGGGGAATGCCCGTGGCATGACCCGTACCCGATCGCTGCTGCTGGTGCTGCTGACCACGGCACCGGTGCTGGCCGAGGTGCTCGTGCTGCGCGGGCTGGGTTTCGTTTCGGCGATCGGGTTGGCGCCGCAGATCACCGCGCCCGCCCCCCTTCGGGATGTTTCACGATCTGCGGTGGGTGCAGACCTATCACGACTCGTGGTGGTCGTTCGCGCTGGAGTCGGTCGCCGCGATCGTGGTGCGCAGCCTGTTGACGGCCACGCTGGTGCGGCTGGCCTGGCCCGCGGACGTGCCGCCCCGCTCATGGACGTCGATCCTCCGGATGAACCTGGGTTTCAGCACCCTGGTCTACGTGGTCCTGTCACCGTGGGCGGCGGTCGCGGCGGCCGCGTCCGACGTCTCGCTGTACTGGTTTCTCGCCGGCGAAGTGGTGCCGTTGCTGTTCCTGTCCCTGGTGCTGCAGAGGGGTGGCATCATCGCGGACTGGTGGCGCGGCATGCCCTCGCTGCGGGAAGCGGCGCTGGCGGTCGTGGTGTTCGCCGCGTTGACGATCGCCGCCCTACTGGTCTACTCGGTGCCCGGCTGGTGGAGCGTTCCGCTGGCCGGTGTCGCGGGCGTGGGCAACGCGGGGTTGTGGCGGGCTCTGGTGCGGGTGGCCGTCCGCAGCCGACCGGTGCTCAGGCGGGTACCGGCCGGTCCGCTGGCGGTGCTCATCAGTGCCGGTGCGCTGCTGGGGATGGGCCAGTTCTCCACGGTGGGCGGTGCGATCGCGCGTACGCCGCCACCGCGGATCGGCCGCCTGGACAACCACCGGCAGCAGCTGGTGTACGTGGCCGGTTACGGTTCCGCGTTGAGCCAGGCGACGATCGATCGGACGGCATCGGGCGAACAGCCGGTGCTGCGCTACTCCTACCGTGGCGTGGACGGCCATGGGAACCCGTTGCCCTACCAACCGGTGGACACCCACCAGTCACTGGCCACCAGCGCCCGGTTGCTGGCCGACCAGGTCGACATCGCCCACCGGCGCACCGGCCGCCCGGTCGTGCTGGTCGCGCAGAGCGAGGGCACGCTGGTGGTGCGGACCTACCTGGCCGAACTGCCGCACCGGGACGTCTCCGATGTCGTGCTGCTCAGTCCGCTGATCCAGCCCGGCCGGGTGTACTTCCCACCGCCGGACGCGGGTTCCGGCTGGGGCATCGCGACCGGATGGCTGCTGCGCGAGATGTTCGCGGTGGTCCGGGCGACCAGTGGTTCACACGAGAGTCCGGACGAGCCGTTCGTGCGCTCGGTGCTGCGGCACGCGCCGTTGTACCGCACGAGGATGCTGTGTCCGGTGCCCGGCGTGCGCGTGATCGCGTTCGTCCCGTTCACCGAGGCACTGGTGACACCACCGGACAACGTCATCGGTGTGCCCGTGGTGGAACTGCCGGGGCTGCACGCCGGATTGCTCGGCGAACCGGACGTGCAGCTGCGGATCAGCGCGTTCCTGAACGGACACCCCGCCGGCAGCCAGCCGGGCTTGGGATACACCGTGCTGCAACGCGCTGCCGGCGCGTGGCAGGCACCGGCGCTGCCGCTGGGGCTCAACCCGGTGTGGCACGCCGACCACCTGCCCGATCCGACATTCGGTCAGTGGCCGTGCCGGTGACCGCCACCTGTCCGACAAGGATCAAGATCATGTCCACGTTGCACCCGCGGACACGGGGACGCCCCCGGTCGACCGCGGGGGGACGGCGGAACCGGGGGCGAGATCAGGGGGTCGGCGCGGCGGTCGCCTCTCGGCGAGTGGCGCGACGCGGCTCCAGCCGAACGGTGTTCCGCGAAGGCATGTAGGTGAGGCCCGGGGGACACGGACCGCGCCGACCACCCCGTACAACGGCCCGGCCCGGCCCCCTGTTCCGTGACAGCCTGTGTTCGGCCTCACCCCGGCGACGGTGGGCTTGCGAGCCCATTTCGTCGGCCCGCGACGATCTACCGGCTGATCCGGCGTGGAACCGTCACCGCGAGGAGTTTGTCCGGGTTACGGATGGCATAGAAGTTGGTGATCCTGCCGTCGGCGATCTCGATCAGGAAGACGCCTTCGAGGCGGTCTCCTCGGTAGGCGACGACCGCGGGCGTGTTGTTGCAGTTGACCATGTCGATCCGTATGTCCACCGTCCGTCGCCCCTTGTGGAAGATGTCCATGACGAGGGCGGCGACCCTTGCCGCGCCCGCGACCGGGCGGCGGGCCGCGGTGGTCTTGCCGCCGCTGTCGGCCGTCCAGGTGGCGTCGGGGGCGAGCAGCGAGATCAGGCCCGCCACGTCGCCGGTGGATGCGGCGGTCATGAACTGCTCGGTGATCCGCGCGGTCGTCGCGGTGTCGGCGGGTTCGAAACGCTTTCGGCGCGCCCGGACATGCTCGCGGGCGCGGTGCGCCACCTGGCGGACCGTCGCCACGGTTTTGCCCACCGCCTCGGCGATGTCACCGTGTCCGAAGCCGAACACCTCGTGCAGCACGAACACCGCACGTTCGTCGGGGGTCAGTGTTTCGAGCAGCACGAGCATCGCCATCGACACCGACTCGGCGAGCACCACATCGGCCGCCGCGTCGTGCTCGTCGAGCAGCAGCGGCTCGGGCAGCCACGGGCCGACGTAGTCCTCGCGCCGGCGCGCACTTGCCCGCACCGCGTTGAGTGCCTGACGGGTCACCAGCCGCGCTAGATACGACTTGGTGTCCCGTACCGTCGCGAGATCCACCTGGGCCCACCGCAGATAGCCGTCCTGCACCACGTCATCGGCTTCGGTCGCCGAGCCGAGGATCTCGTAGGCGATCGTGAACAGCAGCGGCCGCAGCAGGGTGAACCGCTCGGCGTGCTCGTCGGTGGTCACGGCGATGTGATCGTCTGCGCGGCGGTGGCCTGTTGCCCGGGACGGGGGCCACCCTTGGGCCATATCAGGGAGCCCGGCTTGCGGGCCTCGCTGCGGATCTTTCCCACCGCGACCTTGCAGGTCAGCTCCTTGATCACCGCGCCGAAGCGGCCGCCGATGTAGGCGTTCACCGAGATGTCGTCCTTGTGGGCGAGCTGTCGGACCGCCGCATGCCGGCCGAGGCTGACGCACGCTCCGGTGAGCGCCAGGTTGATCACCGCCGGCTCGGTTCCTGCGATGCGGCTCAGCACGGTGTCGGCGGCCTGTGCCCCGAGCGGCCCGGCGCCTTGACAGCTCATCCGCAACGGCTGACCCGATGGTGCGGCGGCATCGCCGGTTGCGACGATGCGGTCGTCGTCGACGCTGGTGAGCGTCTCGTCGGCGAGCAGCCGACCGAGATCGTCGGTGCGCAACCCGCTGACCCGGGCCAGTTCGGGCACGCTGAAGCCGCCCGTCCAGATGGTCAGTGCGCTCGGCCGCACTACGCCGTCGGCGAGCACGATCGCGTCCGGCCGGACCTCCGTCACCACGCCGTCCTCGACCACCGTGACACCATGCCGGCACAGCCACCTGGCCACGGATCGGCGAGCCGGCGCACCCAACGACGGCACGAGCGTCCCACCACACACCAGCGTCACCGTGCGTCCGCGTTCAGCCAGCTCCGCGGCTGTCTCGACACCGCTCAAGCCGCCACCGACCACGACGACCGGAGCGTCACGAGGCAATTCCGCCAGCCGCGCGCGCAGTCGCCGAGCAGGCTCGAACTCGGCGACGGACAACGCGAATTCGGCCGCACCCGGCACCGATGACGGTATTGCCCCGGTGCTGCCGACCGCGTAGATGACGTAGTCGTAGTCCAGCGAGCGGCCCGACGCCAACTTCACAGTGCGCAGAGCTGCGTCGATACGAGTGGCACTGTCGACGACCAACCGGACGCCCCCGCCGAGCAGCGTGCCGTAGTCCACCGCGGAGCCGCCGGTGCCGGCCACGAACTGGTGCAGCCGGACTCGTTCGACGAACACGGGGCGAGGATTGACCAGCGTGATGTCCATGTCGGCGCGCATCCGCAGGCGGTTGGCCGCAACCGTTCCGGCGTAGCCACCGCCGATCACGACGACCTTGTTGTTCGATGTGCTGTGCTCAGACATGCATCCAAGACACCGCGGGCCGCCGGAAAGTGACACCACGCGGCGTGACGTGGCGCACACCCGCCCGCGGCGGCAGCCGGATCCCGTTCACGCAGAGTGACATATCGTGGGCATATCGAAAAGCGGATACGCGCTGGCAACATCCCGGTGCCTTGACTGGAGGGCATGAGCCACAGCCACCCAGCACCCTCTGCGGTCCGCCGCAGCCGATCGCTGGCGCCTTGGTCCTACTCGACCGTCCCACGAATCGGACTGACGGTCTACGGATGCGACCAAGCCGAGGCTGCGTTGTTCCGAGAGCTGGCACCTGGCTTCGGCATTGCGCCGACGATCACCGAGGCGGTGATCTCCGAAGCCACCATCGGGCTCGCGTCAGGAAATCGATGCGTCAGTGTCGGCCACAAGACGCCGGTGGCGAACCCCGTGCTCCTCGCGCTCAGCCAAGCCGGCGTGCGGTATGTCTCCACGAGAAGCGTCGGGTACGACCACATCGATGTGGCATACGCCGAGACGGTCGGCATCTCCGTCGCGAACGTCGCCTACTCTCCCGACAGCGTGGCCGACTACACGCTGATGCTGATGCTGATGGCGGTGCGCAACGCGAAATCCGTCATCCGTCGCACGGACTGCCATGACTACCGGTTGAGCGACACGCGCGGGAAAGAACTACGCGACCTGACCGTCGGGGTAGTCGGAACAGGGCGCATCGGCGCCGCGGTCATTGACCGGCTGCGAGGTTTCGGCTGCCGCATAGTGGCCTACGACAGTCGCCCGGTGGCCTCCGCCGACTACGTGCATCTCGACGAACTGCTACGCCTGAGCGACATTGTCACCCTTCACACACCGCTCAGCGCGGACACGCATCATCTCCTCGATGATCAGCGCATCGCGCGGATGAAGGACGGCGCGTTCATCGTCAACACCGGACGTGGCGGACTCATTGACACCGATGCGCTGGTTTCGGCATTGGAAAGCGGGAAGTTGGGCGGTGCGGCTTTGGATGTGGTCGAAGGAGAGGGAGGGATCTTCTACACCGACCGCAGAAACCAACCCATCGACATTAAACCGTTGCTTCGGCTACAACAGCTGCCGAATGTGATTATCAGTCCGCACACCGCCTATTACACCGACCATGCGCTACGCGACATCGTCGAGAACAGTCTCACCAACTGCTTGGACTTCGAAAGCGAAAGGCAGCACTGGATATGAGGATCGGAATTATCTTCGGAGGTTCCTCCGAGGAACATCCCATCTCCGTCAAGTCTGCGCGAGAGGTCGCCAAGAACCTCGATCCCGACAAGTACGAACCGTTCTGGATCGGGATCACGAGGAGTGGCGACTGGCGGCTTTGTGACGGCCCCGACTCGGACTGGGAGAACGGCGATTACCGTTCGGTCATGTTGTCGCCGGACAGGAGCGTCCACGGATTGCTCGTCCCCGATGGGGGCCGGTACGAAGTGATCAGCCTGGACGTCGTGTTCCCCGTTCTGCACGGCACGCACGGCGAGGACGGCGCGATGCAGGGTCTGCTGGAGTTGTCCGGCATCCCGTACGTGGGCTGCGACGTGCAAAGTTCCGTGCTGTGCATGGACAAATCCCTTGCCTACCTCGTCGCCGGCAACGCGGGAGTCGCAACGCCGACGTTCTGGACCGTCGCGGCGAACGAGACTCCTGATCCGGACGGGTTCACGTATCCGGTCTTTGTCAAGCCGGCTCGCTCGGGTTCGTCCTTCGGCGTCAACAAGGTGTCTCGGGCGGACGAACTGCTGGGGGCGGTGGAAGCCGCCCGCCAGTACGACTCGAAGGTGCTGATCGAGGAGGCCGTCGTCGGCAGCGAGATCGGATGCGCGGTCATGGGGAACGAACTGGATCTGGTCACGGGCGAGGTGGATCGGATCTCGCTGTCGCACGGCTATTTCCGAATCCATCAGGAAAGCGACCCCGAAAAGGGCTCCGAAAACGCGACGTTCATCGTTCCCGCTGACATCCCCGCTGAATCGCGCGTGCTGGTGCAGGACACGGCGAAGGTCATCTATCGGGCGCTGGGGTGCAAGGGGTTGGCGCGAGTGGACATGTTCCTCAAGCCCGATGGCACCGTAGTCCTCAACGAGGTCAACACGTTGCCGGGCATGACCTCGTACAGTCGCTATCCCAGGATGATGGCAGCCGCGGGATTGTCGCTCGCCGACGTGATAGACCAGATCGTGTCCCTGGCATTGACCGGAAAGACACAATGAACGACGACTTCGTCTTCGTGGACGAGTTCGTGCCCGGAATACGCTGGGACGCCAAGTACGCCACCTGGGACAACTTCACCGGCAAACCGGTGGACGGATACGTGGCCAACCGGATCGTCGGCACCAGGGCGCTGTGCACGGCGCTGGAGAGAGCCCAGGAAAAGGCCGCGACCCTTGGCTTCGGATTGGTTCTGTGGGACGGGTACCGCCCGCAATGCGCCACGGAATGCTTTCTGCGCTGGGCAGAGCAGCCCGAGGACGGCCGGACGAAGATGCGACACTACCCGAACATCGACCGGCCCGAGATAGTGACGAAGGGTTACCTGGCCACGAAGTCGGGCCACAGCCGGGGCAGTGCGGTCGACCTGACGCTCTACCACCTGGCCTCCGGTGAACTCGCCCCCATGGGCGGCGACCACGATCTGATGGACGCGATCTCACATCACGGCGCCCAGGGGATCGCACCGGTCGAAGCGACGAACCGGCAAATCCTCTGCGCCGTCATGGAGGACTGCGGATTCAGCCGCTACGACCGCGAGTGGTGGCACTACACACTGCGGAACGAGCCCTACCCGGACACCTACTTTGACTTTCTCATCGCGTAAGTTCGCATACTTCTCCCAGTGGGGAAGCATAGAGCGAAACGACGACGTGGTCATGCGGCGCACGAATTCGTCGCGAACCGAGGTCCTTCTGCGGCCCACGAACCTGTCGCTCCTGCACGACTGGGCCGCCGACGGATACCGTTCGAGCGAGGAATACCTGTTCTGGTCCCGAAAGGTGTGCGGCCTGGCGTGTCTGCAGTCACTGCTGCACGCCTGGACCGACGTCCGGTTGTCGATGGGCGAACTTCTCGCCCAGGCACTCGACCACGGGTGCTACGTGGTGGAACCCTCCGGCAAGGTGCAAGGACTGATCTACCGGCCCTTCATGGCGTGGGTCACCGCACAATTCGGGTTCCACTGCGAACTCGTCGAACGCACACCGATTCAGGTGTCCGCCCGGATGATAGGGCCAGGTCAGGTGATGATCGCGTCGGTGTCGCCCGAGATCCGCGACCCGGCCACCAAGGACCCGCTACGAGGCGGACATCTCGTCCTGATTCACGAAGCCCGCGACGGAGTGGTGCGGTTCCACAACCCGTCCGGCTACTCCAGGAATTCGGACTCCGCGGCACTACCCATCGATGTATTCGAGCGATTCCACGCCGACCGCGGAATCGTGATCAGGAGCGGACGGCCAGTCCCGGTCCCGCGGCCGACAGAGGGGACGCGTTCGGTGCCGCGGTGAAACGGCGCGGCCGGTGTCACACGTCAACCGGAGACGGCGAGCACGAGTTTTCCCATCACGCCGCCGTGCTCGAATGCCTGGTGGGCGGCGGCTATGTCGGTCAGCGGGAACACGCTGTGCACCACGGGTCGAAGCGCACCGGATGTGACGTGGTCGGCCAGCTCGCCCAACACCGCGGAGCGTGGATTGGCGCTGAACGTGCGGATGCGCCGGGAGCCGTGGACACTCGACGCCGCGATCGCGGCCAGAGCACTGGCGGACAGTCCCACGGTCGTCATCCGACCGCCTTTGGCCAGCCTGCCGCGGTAGCAGTGCAACTCCGAGCCGACCGTGTCGAGGATGACGTCGAACGGTCCGAGTTGGTCGGAGGTGGTGGTGCGGTAGTCGAGGACCTCGTCGGCTCCCAGGTCCCGCAGGGCCGGGGCGTGGCGGTCGCGGGCCAGCGCGGTGACGTGCCCGCCCATGGCGTGCGCCAGTTGCACGGCCGCGGTACCGACGCCACCGGCCGCGCCACGCACCAGGATGCGTTCCCCCGCGTTCAGGCCGACGCTGTCGCGCAACGCGATCAAGGCGGTGCTGCCCGCCACGACCAGGGACGCCGCCGCGACGGCCGAGGCGCCCGCGGGAGCCGGACCGATGCGGTCGGCGGGAACCACGACATGTTCGGCCGCCGCGGCCGTCGTGTGCCGCTGCCGCGGGTGCACCGTGCCCCACACCCGGTCCCCGGCACGGTAACCGTCCACGCCGGCGCCGACCGCGACCACGACACCGGCGAAGTCCAGACCGACGCCGATCGGGAACGTGCGCCCCGATACCATCCGAAGCCCACCGGCGCGGACGATCGTGTCGTGCCCGTTCACGCTGGACGCCTCGACCGCCACCAGGACCTCACCGGCGCCGGGTGAGGGGCGTTCGGTCTCGGTGACGCGAAGGACATCCGGTGTCCCGAAACTCATGATCTGTGCGGCCTTCATCTCGCGTGTCCTTTCGTGGTCGGCTGGTGCGTCACCGATCCTGGGCCCGGTTCGACGCAGCACGATCGTTCGCGTCGTCCTGGGACCGCCAGACCCACCCTTGCCGGTCCGGCCACCGGCATACTGGGCCGATGACCGAGGACCCCCGCCGCGCACTCGCCGATTTCCTGCGGACCCGGCGAACCCGGGTGCTGCCGCAGGACGTCGGCCTGGAACCGGGCCCGCGGCGGCGTGTCGTCGGGCTGCGTCGTGAGGAACTGGCCCTGCTGGCCGGCGTGAGCTCGGACTACTACCAGCGAATGGAGCAGGGCCGCGACGTGCGACCCTCCGACCAGGTCCTGGACGCCATCGCCAGGGCGCTGAACTTCACGGCCGAGGAGACCCGGCACCTGCACAGCCTCGCCGCGGCCACGCGCACCCCGGCCCGGCCCGTGGGTGTGTACCCGCCGGAGGAGGTGCCTGCGACGACCGTGCGGTTGCTGCACGCGACGACCTCGCCCGCCTTGGTGGTCGGCCGGTTCCTGGACGTGCTGGCGTGGAACCCGTTGGCGGGGGCGCTGCTGGGTGCGTTCACCGAGTTGCCCCGGGCCGAGCGGAACCTGCTGGCGATGTTGCTGCGGCCGGAGGCCGGCCCGGCGTGCCCGGAGCGGGCGGCCACCGTGGCCGAGCTGACCGGGATGCTGCGAGCTCAGGTCGCCGCCGTGCCGGGGCACCCGCGTGCGGTCGAACTGGTGGGTGAGCTGGCGGTCCGCAGTGCGGAGTTCGCGACGCTGTGGGGCCGCCACGACGTCGAAGAGACGACGCGCGGTCGGATGCGTGTCGATCACCCGCTGGTCGGCGAGGTGAACCTGGACTGGGACGCCTACCCGATGCCGGGTGCGCCCGGGCCCGTGCTCATCGTCTACACGGCCGAGCCGGGCAGCCCGGATCACGAACGACTGCAACTGCTGACCGGCCTGCTCGGCGCACCCGACGGGACAGGAATGTCGACCCGGCCGATGTGACGCACGGGACTGCCGTGACCAATGCCCGTCGAACGGGTGTGGGGCCTGCGCTTGCGCCGGTCCGGCTGCACCTTTTGCACGTCTGCGTTCTGTGGCGAGCAGGCCTACACGCTGGACGGTACAGCGCCAGGACCACCTCGCGATTCGACGGGTCCAGGTCGTCGAGGGCGTGCCGCGCCGCTGGCGGGATGGCCAGAGTCATCCAGCTCCTCCGGTGTCAAACGGACGTGCCGTCACCGACATGCTAAGCACGTGGACCACACAGAATCGACCCGACGAGGCCCGCACCGGTATGCGCCCCGCAGCGGACGGCCCCAGCTGCGCGGCCCCCATCTCGGACAACGCATCCACACCCTGCCGCGGGATCTTCGGTAGCTGGTCGGCGAGGCATCCGTCGACGCAGCCCAAACCGTCCAGATCTTCTGAAACGTCGACGCCACCGAGTTCGACTCGGTCGCTGCCCGCTGACGGAATTGGTCCCGGCTACGATGCCGATGGCGGCCAACTCGCCCAGATCAACCAGCAGATGAGCGGAATCGAGCGGACTGACAGTGGGTGTGTCTGGTCGGCTTCCTCGTCCCGAAGCTGGCACGCCCGCACCTACGTCCAGGAGCCACACTGCTGGTACTCGAAGGTCCCCGCACGGTTGCCACCGCACGGATCATCACCGTGCTTGTGCCGGACGGGATCGAGTAGGGCGGAGGAAACACGCGCCGGTGGCGAAGATCTGGATCAGCACGTCGAGTTTGCCAGGTCCGCCGCGTCGCGTTCGTCGTTCTTGATCCGCCGGTAGGCGAACGCCTTCACGCCCAGCGGATGCGCCACATGGACCACCGCACCCACCTGGCCCCGGCCCTTCATCGCATCAGGTTGAATGCCTCGGGATACGTCGCCGCGACCGTCTCGGCGGAGTTGTCCATGAGTATCGACCTGTAGCTCGACCTGCACGGACGTAGTTTTCGGCACGCCCAACGCCGAGGGAGCCGTCGCGGAAGACGCGCCCATCTACCAGGCGATCCGGGACGCCGACCCGGACGCGGCCGCCCGCGCCACTGGGCTGCACCTGGACACCAGGCTGGAGGACTACCGCCGCGAGATCCAGCGCCGCGTGTTCGGCTGACCGGTTCCTTCGCGTACCGTTCGGGCCCTGACGTGGCGCGGGGAGTCGCGCGTGCGCTCGCTGTCGTCGGCGCGCACCGATATGCTTTTGGAAAAGCACTTTGGTGACAGGTGGCGCAACCACCGCGGTCGGCTGTGCGGAGGGTTCGGTCGGTGCAGGAGCGGACGACGATCTACCAGGTCGCGGAGCGTGCCGGGGTCAGCATCTCCACGGTCTCCAACGTGCTGAACCGGCCGGACCGGGTGAGCGCGACCACCCGGCAGCGGGTCCTGGCCGCGGCCGACGAACTGGGGTTCGTGCCCAAGTCGGAGGCCGTGAGCCGGGCGCGCCGGGCTACGGGCCGGATCGGCGTGATGGCGCCGTTCACGTCGTACGCCTCCTACCTGCGCCGGCTGGGCGGCGTGCTGCGGGTGGCTGCCGAGTTCGACATCGACATCGTGGTGTTCGACCACGAGTCGGCGGCGCTGGCCGCCTCTCCCGCGCTGGCCAGCATGCCGATCCACGGGCGGCTGGACGGCCTGATCGTGATGGGACTGGAGATCGAGGACGAGATCGCCCAGCGCCTGGTCGAGCGCGGCCTGCCCACGGTGGCGGTGGACGCGGCGAGCGACTCGTTCAGCCGGGTCGCCACGGACGACGCCGAGGGCGGTCGGCTGGCCGCCCGCCACCTGGTCGGCAAGGGCCACCGGCGGATCGGCTACCTCCTGGAACGACAGGTCTCGGACTACGAGTCGCAGGCGGTCAAGCGACTGACGGGCTTTCGCCAGGTGGTCCGCGACGCCGGCGGTGACGTCCTGGTCGAGACCACGGACAACTCGGTCGGGGCCGCCCGGGCGGCCGCCGGGCGGCTGGTGGATCGCGACGACCGCCCGACCGCGATCATGGCCCACCACGACGGGCTCGCGATCGGTGTGCTGCAGGCCGCCCGGGAGCGGAGCCTGCGACTGCCCGACGACCTCGCGGTCGTGGGCTTCGACGACGGTGAGCTGGCGATGGCCGCCGATCTGACGACGGTTCGCCAGCCCTTCGAGGAGTCCGGCGGTGCCGCCCTGCGAATCCTGCTCGGCCACGTCGGTGGGACGCAGGTGCGGTCCACCACCTACCTCGAGTTACGGCTGATTGAGCGGGCCACGACCTGACGCAGGGCCCGGATCGCTGCCGGTAACGAAGACGTAACGTAAAAAAGTGCTTCAATCGAAGTTCTTGACAGCGCGATGGCGGTGAGGTTTCGTGCTCATCACCGGCTCGCGACCGCGCACCGGCCAGAAATCGGAAGCCACGCGGGCGCCGCATCGGGGCGCGCCCGCGCCGACTGTGCCACTCCACTGTGGACGGACGAGGATTCATGACGCTGGACCCGGAACTGAGTGCCTTCCTGACCGCCGCCGATCCCGGGCCGGCCACCGGCCGGACCGTGCAGGAGCGCCGGACGGCGATCCGCTCGCTGTCCGACTCGCTGTTCGCCACGTTCAGCGAGACGGCGGGCGACGTGCACACCGTCGACGAGCACCTGGTCGCCGTGCCCGGTGGCCACATCCGATTGCGGGTCTACCGGCCCAGCGCCGAGGCGGGGCTGCCGATCCACGTGTTCTTCCACGGCGGCGGGTGGTGGCTGGGCTCGATCGACGAGGACGTGGTGGACGCGACCTGCCGGGAACGGTGCCTGGGCGCGCGCTGCGTCGTCGTGGCCGCCGAGTACCGGCTCGCCCCCGAACACCGGTTCCCGACCGCGGTGGAGGACTGTTACGCGGCCCTGCTCTGGAGCCACGCGCACGCCGGCGAGATCGGCGGTGACCCCGACACCATCTCCGTCGGCGGCGTGTCGGCGGGCGCGAACCTCGCGGCCGCCACCGCGATCGCCGCTCGGGACCGGCACGGCCCGCGGCCGGTGCTCCAACTGCTGGAGGTGCCGCCGGTGGACCTCACCCTGGGCCTGGCGCGGACGGTTCCGGTCGGCGACGAGTTCGGCATCTCGGTGGCGGCGATGGAGGAGAACGTCACGCTGTACCTCCGGTCGCCTGCCGACGCCCGTGACCCGCTGGCCTCACCGGCACTCGTCGACGACGTGCGCGGCCTGGCGCCGGCCCGCATCCAGACCGCCGAGTTCGACCCGCTGCGGCGCGACGGCGAGTTCTACGCGGACCGGTTGCGCGACGCGGGCGTGCCGGTGTCCTTCGCCTGCTATCCCGGCGCGATCCACGGCTCACTGTCGATGACCAGGACGTGGGCCCCGGCACGGCAGTGGCGGCAGGACCTGATCGACCAGCTCGTCGCGGCGCACGGCCGGGGCACGGCCACCCGGACGACCGACGTCGGCTCGGGAGGGTGACATGCGCCGCCTGGTGATCCAGCGTCTGCTGCTGTCGATTCCGCTCCCGTTCGTCGTGTCGATCATGACGTTCCTGCTCGTCGCGCTGACCCCGGGTGACCTGGCCCGCACCATCCTGGGCGGGAACGCGACCCAGGCGCAGTATCTCCAGCTGCGGCAGCAACTCGGGCTGAACGAGCCGCTGTGGACCAGGTACTGGCACTGGCTCACCGCCGCGCTGCACGGCGACCTCGGCCTGTCCGCGACCACGAGCGAACCGGTGACCACGGTCCTGAACGCCCGGCTCGGCCCGACGTTGAGCCTGGTGATCGGGTCGACGCTCGTCGCGGCCGTGCTGGGCATCCTGCTCGGCGTCGGCGGCGCTGTCCGGGCAGGTGCGCTGGGGCGGCTGATCGACGGGTTCTCGCTGATCGGCCTCGCGCTGCCGAACTTCTGGCTCGGTCTGATCCTGATCGGGTGGTTCGCCGTCGACCTGCGGCTGTTCCCCGCCTCCGGGTACGCATCGCCGGGCGACTCGCTCAACGCCTGGGCGACCAGCCTCGTGCTGCCGGTGGTGACCCTCGCGGCGCCGGGTGTGGCGATCATCGCCCGGCAGACCCGGGACGCGATGCGGGACACGCTGCAACGGCCGTTCATGCGCACCCTGCGCGCCGCCGGCCTGTCCCGCCGGTCGCTGCTGCTCCGGCACGCGCTGCGCAACTCCGCGATTCCGGTGCTGACCGTGACCGGCGTCGTGTTCGTCGGCGCGCTCAGCGGCACCGTGATCGCCGAGACCGTGTTCGCGCTGCCCGGCCTGGGCGGGGAGGCCGTCGCCGCGACGCAGGCCCATGACGTGCCGTTGATCCAGGGTGTCGCGCTGTACTTCACGTTCGTGGTGATCATCGTGAACCTGGTGATCGACATCGCCTACGGCTACCTCGATCCCCGGGTGCGTGTGTCATGACCACTCCACCGTTGGCCGAACGGACCGGCCCGGTCGCCGGGCGGCGGAGTTTCCTGCGTTCGCTGCTGCGGCGCCCGGCCGCGTGCGCGGCACTGGTCTTCCTGTGCCTGCTGGTCGTGCTGTGTGTCGCGGCTCCGCTGCTGGCGCCCTACGACCCGCTGGCGCAGGACCTCAACAGTGCGCTCGCCGGACCGTCGGCGCACCACTGGCTGGGAGCGGACACCCTCGGCAGGGACGTGCTGAGCCGGCTGCTGTACGGCGGCCGCCGCAGCATTCTGTCCATTGTGGAGGCCATCGCCTCCGTGCTGGTGCTCGGTGTGCCGCTGGGTGTCGCGGCCGGATACGTGGGCCGCTGGTTCGACCGGACGGCCACCCGTGTCGCGGAAGTGTTCATGGCGGTGCCCGCGATCATCCTGATCCTGGTGGTGCTCGCCGTGCTGCCGGACAACGAGAACGCGGCCATGCTCACCCTCGGCGTGCTGGGCGCCCCCGGCGTGTTCCGCGTGGTGCGCGGCGCGACGCTGCGGATCCGCGACGACCTCTACATCGCGGCCGCACGGGTGTCCGGCGTGTCGCACTGGCGCATCGTCACCCGGCACGTGCTGCCCAGGATCAAGGGCCCGATCACCGTGCAGGCCACGCTGTTCGCGGCGGCGGCGCTGCTGTTCGAGACCGGACTGGGCTACCTCGGTCTCGCCTCGGACCCGCTGACTCCCACGTGGGGCGGCATGGTGGCCGAGGCGTCGACGGTGATCAGCAGGGACAAGTGGCTGCTGTATCCCTCCGGTGCCACGATCGCGCTGACCATCCTGGCGCTCGGCATTCTCGGCGACGCCGTCCGGGACACCGCGACCGAGCACACCGACGGCGAACCGGTCGTCTCCGTGCGCCCCGCCCGGCCCGGCAACGCGGGCACACCACGCCGGCAGGCGGTGCCCGAGCCGGCCGCTGACGCACTGCTGCAGGTCAGCAACCTCACCGTCGGCATCGCGGACGGCTCCGGCGACGTCCTCGCCGTGGAGGACGTCAGCTTCAGCATCGGTGTCGGTGAGACGGTCGGTGTGCTCGGCGAGTCCGGGTGCGGCAAGAGCCTGACCGCGTTGGCCGTGCTCCGCCTGCTGCCACCGGCCGTCACCCGGCGCGCCGGCACCGTTCGCTTCGACGGCAGGAACATCACCGCTTTGCCCGATCGTGCCTTCGACCGGCTGCGCGGTTCGGACATCGCCTACGTCTCCCAGGAACCGCTGTCCAGCCTCGACCCCACCTGCACGGTCGGTGCCCAGGTGGGCGAGGTCGTGCGCAGGCACGACGGCGGCTCGCGGCGCGGCTCGCGCTCGCGGGTCGTGGAACTGCTCACCCAGGTGCGCATTCCCACCCCGGACGACGTGATCGGCAAGTACCCCCACGAGCTGTCCGGCGGCATGGCGCAACGGGTCGCGCTGGCCATGGCGCTGGCCGGCCGGCCGCGGCTATTGATCGCCGACGAGCCGACGACCGCGCTCGATGTCACCGTCCAGTCGCAGATCCTCGCTCTGCTGCGGGAGATCCAGCGCACGACCGGGATGGCGATCCTGGTGGTGACCCATGACTGGTGCGTGGTCGCGGACCTCTGTCACCGGGTGGTCGTCATGTACGCGGGGCAGACCGTCGAACAGGCGACCGGCCAGGAGCTGTTCGACCAACCGCTGCATCCCTACACCAGCGGCCTGCTCCGGTCGAACCCGTCGGCCGCCGGTGCGGGGGAGCGGTTGCCCAGCATGCCCGGCCGCGTGCCGCCGCCGGGCAGTTGGCCGGTCGGCTGCCGGTTCGCGCGGCGTTGCCCGTACCGCACGTCCGAATGCGACGAGCGGCCGATTCCGAACCTGGCCGTGGCCGGCCGGGAGTCCCGCTGTGTCCATGTCGACGCACTGCGTCCGGGCAAGGTGGCCGCACATGACCGCTGAACCACTGCTCACCGTCGCCGACCTCACCGTCGACTACGGCCGGCGGCGCTCCACGCGAGCGCTGCGGGCACTCGACGGCGTCTCCCTGGAGGTACTGCCGGGAGAGGTCGTCGGGCTCGTCGGCGAGTCCGGCTCCGGCAAGTCCACCATCGCCCGCGCGATACTGGGCCTGGCACCCGTCGCCGCGGGGCGGATCACCTTCGCCGGCAAGGACATCACCCACGCGTCCTTCCGGGAGCGGCGGATACTGGCCGCCGACCTGCAGGCGGTGTTCCAGGACCCGACCAGCTCGCTCAACCCGTCCCGGACGATCGGCAACACCCTCGCCGAACCGCTCCTGGCGCAGCATCGTCGGCCACGGGCCGAGGTGCGCGAGCGAGTGGCCACCATGTTGGACCGCATCGGTCTGGCGGCGGACGCCGCGGACCGCTACCCGGGTCAGTTCTCCGGCGGCCAGCGCCAGCGCATCAGCATCGCCCGCGCCCTCATGCTGTCGCCGAAGCTGGTGATCTGCGACGAGGTGGTCAGCGCGCTCGACCTGTCGGTGCAGGCGCAGATCCTCAACCTGCTGCGGGATCTGCAGGACGACGACGGGCTGAGCTACCTGTTCATCTCGCACGACCTGCAGGTCGTGCGCCACCTGTGTGACCGCACCGTCGTGCTCTACCGGGGCCGTGTCGTGGAGAGCGGCCCGTCGGCCGTGGTGTCGTCGCGCCGGGCCCATCCCTACACCGACGCGCTGCACCTGGCCGCACCGGTGCCCGACCCGCGGGTGCAGCGGGCACGCCGGGAGGCGATGCCGGAGAGCGCCGCCGCCGACACCGCCGCCGCGCCCGCGGGCGGCTGTGTCTACAGCACCCGATGCGGCTACGCGATCGACCGCTGCCGGACCGAGAACCCACCGTTGCGCGATGTCGGCGACGTGCGTGTCGCCTGCCACCGCTATCCCGAATGGCTCACCGAGAAGACCGGGCGCCACACGCCGCCGGCCGACCAGACGCCTGCCGTGCACTCCGGGTCCGCCCACGAAGCGACTTGAACCCACGGGCTGCCCGGCCCGCGTCGACTCCCCGAAACCGTTTCCGTCAAGGAGGACACCGATGTCCGCATCCACCGTCCCACTCGGGCCACCGGCTCGCCGGCGCCGCACCGGCGTGGTGGCCGGTGCCACGAGCGTCGCCCTCGCCCTGTCGCTGGCCGCCTGTGCCGGCAGCAACGCCACGTCCACCGGACGGGGCCTGACCACCCTCACGATCGCCGACACGTCGTTCCCGGCGAGCATGGACCCCGGCAGTGGCCAGAACGCCAACAACCAGTACTACGACCTGGCCTACGACCCGCTGATCATCCACAAGGTCGACGGCAGCTACGCACCCGGTCTGGCGACGTCCTGGCAGTACGGCCCGGGCAACCAGAGCTTCACCATCACCCTGCGGTCCGGCGTCGAGTTCAGCGACGGCAGCACGCTGGACTCGGCGGCCGTGAAGACCTGGATCCAGCACGAACTGAAGGTCCCGGGCGGAGCGGCGCCGAACTACCTCGGTTCGCTGACCACGATCGACACCCCTGACCCGACCCACGTGACGCTGCACTTCAGCAAGCCCACTCCGCAGTTGCCGTTCGTCTTCAGCCAGGAACTGGAGATGGGCATGATCGGCAGCCCGAAGGCCGTCGCCGCCAACACTCTCGCCACGAAGACCGACGGCGCGGGGGAGTACGTGCTCGACACGTCGGCGACCGTGAGCGGCGACCACTACACGTTCACCCCGAACCCGCACTACTGGAACCCGAAGGCGATCCACTGGAAGAAGGTCGTCATCCGCAACATCACCAGCCCGACGACCACTCTGCAGGCCATGCAGTCCGGACAGGTGCAGCTCGCCGTGCAGCAACAGGTGAGCAGCATCGGCGCGGCCAAGCAGGACGGGCTGAACGTCACGCAGCCGCTGCAGGCCTTCTTCGGCCTGTCCTTCAACGACCGGACGGGCGCGATCGTGCCCGCGCTGGCCGACGTGCGGGTGCGCCAGGCGATCAACTACGCCATCGACAGGGCCGCCATCAACAAGGCCGTCTTCGGCGGCTACGGCCAGCCCAACGACCAGGTCGCACTGCCCGGCGACGACGGGTACGACCCGGCGCTCGCGTCCACCTATCCCTACGATCCCGCCAAGGCCAAGCAGCTGCTGGCGCAGGCCGGTTACCCGAACGGCTTCACGATGCGCATCCTGGACGTCAAGGCGCTCGCGTTCGACACCCTGGCCCAGGCCATCTCCGGCCAACTCGCGCAGGTCGGGATCAAGGCGGTGCCGGTCGACGCGGCCAACCTCGGCGACTACTTCGGGAAACTGGCCAGTGGCAAGTACGAGACGTCCATCCTCGGTTTCGGCGGCCTGCCCGGCTACTTCCTGTACGGGCTGCTGTTCGGCCCCGGCGCCACCCAGTTCAACCCGCTGAAGACCCGCAGCGCCGTGCTGGACGACGCCTACCGGTCCCTGCTCCCGCTCAGCGCGGCAGCGGCCAAGCCGTACTCCCAGCGGATGGTCCGGTTCGTCACCCAGCAGGCGTGGTTCGCACCGCTGGTGTCCAACCCGTTCGTGGCGTTCTCCACCAAGGACGTCGCCGGTATGGCCGCCCGCACCGACGGGCGACGGCTGTGGTATCTGCCGGAGACCTACCCGGCGTCGTGACCGACCCTCGCTGTCCGGCCGCTGCCGCCACCGCGGCCGGACAGCGAGCACCCACCCCCCGCCGACCCAGGAAAGCGAACACATGACGCACGACGTCGGGCACACCCCGCCCCCGGCCGCCGCCGACGGCCACCGCGCGACCGGACACACGGCGCCGGAGTTCGAGGAGGTGCGGGTCGCCTTCGACCGGGTACTGGCCGAGCACGCCGGCGCGGCCGGCCTGGCCGTGTACCAGGACGGCCGTGAGGTCGTCAACCTGTGGGGCGGCGCCGGCCAGCGGGCCGACTCCCTCGTCATGACCGCGTCGTGCACCAAGGGCGTGACCGCGATCTGCGCCCACCTACTGGCCGAGCGCGGCCTGCTGGACCTGGACGCCCCGGTCGCAGAGTACTGGCCGGAGTTCGCCGCGAACGGCAAGGCCGGCATTCCGGTCCGGTGGCTGCTGACCCACCAGGCCGGGCTCCCGCTTTTCCCGCCGGAAGCCCGGGTGCGGGCCGGCGACCTCCTCGACCGGGACAGGATCGTCACCGTCCTCGCGGCCGCGGAACCGTTGTGGGAACCCGGCACCCACTGCGGCTACCACGCGCTCACCTACGGCTTTCTCGTCGGCGAGGTGATCCGGCGGGTGAGCGGGTCGACCGTCGGCCGGTTCCTGGCCACCGAGGTCGCCGGCCCGCTGGGCGCCGACTTCTGGATCGGCCTGCCGGCCGAACAGGAACACCGGGTGCTGCCCAACATCCAGCCTCCCGACGCCCCGCGCGGCGTCCCGGACCTCCGTGCCCGCTATCGGGAACACGGACTCGACGTGACCACACCGCTGGCCCGCGCGATGCTGGCGGCGGCCGAGGACGGCGAGGGACCAGGCGATCGCGAGTGGAACACCCGGCCGTTCCGTGCCGCCGAGATCCCGGCCGCGAACGGCATCGGCGACGCCAGGGCACTGGCCCGGCTGTACGCGGCGTGCATCGGTGCGGTGGACGGTGTCCGGCTGCTGTCCGAGCGCACGGTCGACGCCGCCCGCACGCCACGGACGGACACGGTCCCCACACCGCCGGAGCTGTCCGTGATCACGGACAA
>DASZXM010000126.1:0-3753 GCA_035546415.1 Pseudonocardiaceae bacterium | reverse complement strand
GTGCAGCCCGACCCGGCCCGGTCGCCGGACCGGCTGTCCGCGCGGTGGCTGTTGGCGCTGGCGGCGCGTCTGGTCCGGGACGTCGGCTCGCTGATCGTCGGCGCGACCAAGGCACGCAAGCCGTTGGCCACCTTCGCACTGGACGGCGAGGTGCGTTTCGCGTCGCCGGCCGATCGGGGGGCGTTCGTGGCGGAACTCACCACGTTCGTCACCGGCCTCATCAGCAAGTACCACGACGAGACGGACGAGCGCGGCCGCGATCACCGCGTCGTCATCGCCATTCACCCGAGCATTCCGCACGAAGAGGAGTCCTGACATGACGCACGAGTTCGAGATCCGCGACGAGATCACCGTCGACGCCACCCCGGAGCAGGTGTGGGACGCCATCGCCACCGGACCGGGCGTGGACGCCTGGTTCATGGGGCACAGCGAGTTCGGCACGGAAGTCGGCGCCCGCGCGTCGATGACCATGGGCGGGCAGACCGGTCATTCGACGATCACCGCGTACGAACCGGGCAAGCGGTTCGCCTACCGCGGCGACGACAACCCGGACGGCACGTTCATGGCGTTCGAGTACCTGATCGAGGGGCGCGACGGCGGCAGCACCACCGTCCGTTTCGTGCACAGCGGTCTGCTCGGTGACGACTGGGAGGCCGAGTACGACGCGCTGAAGCACGGCGACCCGATGTACCTGCACCAGCTCGCCGCCTACCTGAAGCATTTCGCGGGCCGGACGCTGAAGCGCTCGGTGTTCGCCGTCGGCCCGCAGGAACCCGACCAGCAGAAGGTGTGGTCGGTGTTCGGCGACGTGCTCGGGCTGGACGGTCCGATCGTCGAGGGCGCCGCCGTGCGGCTGGGTGTCGACGGGTTGGAGCGCACCGACGGTGTCGTGGAGTACGTCAGCACGCCGCACTACGTGGGCGTCCGCAACACCGACGGCCTACACCTCCTGATGCACGGTTACCAGAACACGGTCGTGGTGGAGGTCCACGGCTACACCGACGGTCAGGCCGAGGACGAGCAGCAGGCCGCATGGCAGGGCTGGCTGGGCACTGCGTTCCGGTGACCGATGATCCGGCGGCCGGCACCGAGGGGGTGCCGCCGCCGGAACGCGCAAAAGATCAACTGCCATAAGGAGTTCGCCATCACGCCCCTTGGGGCTGGCACAACCACACAGCCATGTGATGGACTCGTGACCAAGCTGTGATGTGTCGTCAGCGGCCACATGAAGGGACCAGTGCACATGGAATTCTCCCTGCACGAGCAGAGAACGCTCGCCAGGATCGAAGAGGAACTGTCCGGCGACAAGCGGCTCGCCGGACTCACGGCCATCCTGGCGAAGTCGAAGCGCTGGCGCCGGCTGCGCGCGTTGGGCTGCCGGTTGCGTCACCCCCGGCAGGACGTCGCCTTCGCGTCCACCCACCAGCGCCACGTGCTGGACACCCGGCCCCTGCTGGCGCTGACGATCCTGCTGTCCGTCGTGTGCGCCGCCGTGCTGATCGCGTCCGCCGTCATGGAGCTCGGGTCCCTGGTGATCATCGCAGCCGCCGTGCTGCCGTTGCCGCCCGTGTTGGCCTTCGTGGCCTACCTGCGGCTGCGCCGCCCCGGCCGGATCGGTCACTAGCTCCGCAGGCGCCGCGTCGCGTCGCGTCGAGTCCTGTGTGGATCCGGTGCCGACGCTGTGGAGATCGGGTTGTCGCGTTCAACTTTTCCTCAATCGCGGAGCGCGACGATCGGACGCACAGGTAACCCGGAGCGGGAGGTTCTCATGGGGTCGTCGACCAGAGCCGTACTGCGCGCCGTCGTGGGCGCCGCTGTGGTGGCCGGACTGGCGCTGACGTTCACCGGCCAGGCAACGGCCGTGAGCGCGAGCGCACCCACCTACGTCGCACCGCCCGGCGGCGGTGGCGGATCGTCCCAGCCGACGCCGGTCGGCACGCCGGGCCCGCTGGACAGCGGCCTGCCGGTCCCGGTGGGTACGCCCGGACCGCTGTAACGGGTGAGCTGCACGCCCCGGCCGACGCCGACGCGTCACGCCAGGAGCCGGCCGACCTCGCCCGCCTCGGGTGCGCCGATCTCGGTGAACAGGTCCAGCGCCGCCCGCCACTCGTCGCGGGCGCCTGCCGGGTCGCCGACCGCCGCCAGGCACGTGCCGTACTGCTGCCGTGCCCGGCCCTCGTCGAGCCGGGCGCCTGCCGAGCGGAACACGTACAGCGCGTGCGCCGTGTGTTCCACCGCGACCGCCGTGCCGCCGGTACGCAGCCGCACCGCACCCAGCGTGAGCAGCGCGCGGCCGGTGAGCAGCCGGTAGCCCTGTCGGCGCGCCGCCGTCCGGGCGCGTTCCGCTGCGTGGCCGGCCTCGGTGAGCCGGTCCAGGTCGAGCATGGCCGCCGCCGTGCCGATCAACGCCTCCGTCTCGCCGCGCCGGTCGTCCGTGCTGGCGGCCAGGTCCAGCGCCCTCCGGTGGTGTTCCAGCGCGGCCGCCGGGGCGCCGAGCCGCTGCCGGATGCTGCCGATGGTGTTCGTCGCCTGCGCCTCGATCCGCCTGGCTTCGATGTCGACGGCCAGGTCCAGGGCGGAGCGCGCCAGGTCGAGCGCGTCGGCGCGGCGGCCCACGTCGCGGTGCACGCCGGCCAGGTGCAGCATGGCCGTCGCCTCGTCGGCGCGGTCGCCGACCCGCCGGCACAGGTCGATGGCCGCCGACAGGGTGGCCGCCGCGTCGGTGAACCGGCCCAGATCGTGTTGTACGGAACCCAAATTGAGCAGCGTGTTCGCGCGGGGTGCCACGGCGCCCAGGTCGTCGTGCAGGACGAGCGCGTCGGCGAAGTACTCCGCCGCCCTGGCCAGTTCGCCCAGCTCCCAGTACACGTTGCCCAGGTTGCTCAGCGTGACCCCCTGCGCGGCCTTGTGGCCCAGGCCGCGGTACCGGTCCAGTGCCTCCAGATAGTGCTCACCGGCCAGGTCCAGCTCACCGCGTTCCACCCGGACGCCCGCCAGGTTGGCCAGGCCGGTCGCCTCCGCCGCCGTCCAGCCGGTGCGTCGGGCCAGGTCGACCGTGCGCCGGTAGCCGTCGGTGGCCTCGGCGTGCCGGCCGACGGTCCAGTGCACGTCCGCGATCGACAGGTGCGCCGCCGCCGTCGCGAACGGGTCGTCGTCGGCTTCCGCGGCACGCAGCGCCGCCGTGGCGACGGTCAGCCAGTCGTTGGCCGTGCGGCGCAGCCAGAAGTAGCCGCGCAGGCTGTCCGCGAGCGTCCACGCGACCCGGTGCGGACCGTGCTCCGCCGTCCGGGCGACCAGCGCCAGCACGCCGGGCAGCTCCGCGTCCAGCCAGGCCAGCGCCTCGTTGACGTCGGCGAACACCGGGTCGCGGGCGACGTCGCCGGGCAGCCGGAGCATCTGCGGGTAGGCCAGCCGGGCCACCGAGTCGACCGCGTGCCGGTAGAAGTCGAACAGCCGGTGCCGGACAGCGTCCTGTTCGGCGGGTTCGTCGGCGGCGAGCCGTTCGACGGCGAAGAGGCGCAGCAGGTCGTGGCAGCGGTACCGGCCGGTGGCCGCGGGCTCCACGAGATGTGCCCTGGCCAGGACGCGCAGCAGCCGGTCGGCCTCGGCCTCGGCCACGGCGGCCGGCACGGCTGCGACGGCGGCGCTGAAGTCCGGTCCGGGCAGCACGCCCAATCGCCGGAACAGCGACCGGGCGGCGGCCGGCAGCGCCCGGTAGGACAGGTCGAACGCGGTGCGCACCGCGGCTTCCCG
>DASZXM010000125.1:0-11838 GCA_035546415.1 Pseudonocardiaceae bacterium | reverse complement strand
GCGCCGCCCGTCACCAGCATGCCGCTGCCCGCCACCAGCCCGCCGCCGCCAGCCCGCGACTGACCCACGCCGCCGGCCACCAGCCCACGCCGCCCGCCCGTCACCGGCCGGCCGCTGCCAGTTTCCGGTCCAGTCGCGGGTAGACGCGCCGCGCGTTGCCCTCGTACACCTTCTGCCGCTGCTCGTCGGTCAGCGAAGGCGTGGCGTCCACGAACCGTTTCGTGTCGTCCCAGTAGTGGCCGGTCTCCGGGTCGATCCCGCGGACGGCGCCGATCATCTCGGACGCGAACAGGATGTTGTCCGCGTCGATCACGCCGGTCAGCAGGTCGATACCGGCCTGGTGGTAGACGGCGGTGTCGAAGAAGACGTTTCGCATGACGTGCCCGGAAAGCGGCGGTTTGCCGATGCGGGCGGCCAGGCCCCGGTACCGGCCCCAGTGGTAGGGCACCGCACCGCCGCCGTGCGGGATCACCAGCCGCAGCGTGGGGAACTCGGCGAACAGGTCACCCTGGACCAACTGCATGAACACCGACGTGTCCGCGTTGAGGTAGTGCGCGCCCAGGGCGTGGAAGTTCGGGTTGCACGACGCCGACACGTGGACCATCGCCGGCACGTCCAGCTCGACCATGGCCTCGTACAGCGGAAACCAGTACGGATCGGTCAGCGGCCGGGACGTCCAGTGGCCGCCGGACGGGTCTGGATTGAGGTTCAGCCCGACGAACCCCAGTTCCTCGACACAGCGCCGCAGCTCGCGGATGGGCGCGTCCAGGTCACCGTCCGGCGTCTGGGGCAGTTGGCACACGCCGGCAAAATGCTCGGGGAACAGCTCGACGACGCGGGCGACCAGGTCGTTGCTGGCCCGTGCCCAGTCAGCGGCCACGGTCGGATCGGGCACGTGGTGGGCCATGGCGGACGCCTTGGGCGAGAAGACCATGAAGTCCTCGCCGCGTTCCCGCAGCTGCTTGAGCTGGTTGTTCTCGATCGCGTCGCGGATCGCGTCGTCGCTGATCGCCTCAGGCGTGGGCCGCCGGGCCGTGGGATCGGCCAGCCACGCCAGCTGCGCGGCACGGAAGTCGTCGTGCGGAGCGGGTGTCGTCGTGAAGTGGCCGTGACAGTCGATGATCACGCGTCGTCCTCCGCGTCGACGTACCGCAGGCCCTTGGCGGCCAGTTTCTCCCGCATCCCGGAGACGTCCAGGCTCAGCTCGCCCGCCGCGTAACGCTTGCGCACGGCGGCCTCCCGTTCGTCCCGGGCACGGCAGGCGGTCAGCACGTCGGCCGCCCTGGCGCGGGGCACCACCACGACCCCGTCATCGTCGGCGACGACCACATCGCCCGGTGTGACGAGCTGCCCCGCGCACACCACGGGCACGTTCACGTCGCCGAGCGTCTCCTTCACCGTCCCGGTCGCCGACACGCACGCCGACCACACCGGGAAGCGCATGGCGTGCAGTTCGGCGACGTCCCGGCAGCCGGCGTCGATGACCAGGCCGAGCACGCCGCGCGCGGCCAGCGCGGTGGCCAGCAGCTCGCCGAAGTAGCCCGCGTCCGAACGGGACGTCGGCGCGACCACGAGCACGTCACCGGGCCGGCACTGTTCGACCGCGACGTGGATCATCCAGTTGTCGCAGGGTGGCACGCGCACGGTGACGGCCGTGCCCGCGATGTGCGCACCCGGCCAGATCGGGTTGACGTGCGGGGCCAGCAGCCCGGTCCGGCCCTGGGCTTCGTGCACCGTCGCCACGCCGCATTCGGCGAGGCCGGCGACCGCGGCCGCATCGGCACGCGGTGGGTTCCGTACCACGACGGCCACGTCGATCACTTCTCCCGCTGCGGGAACAGGGACACGTGCACGACATCGGCGCCGAACTCGCCGCCGACGGACCGGATCGCCCGGTCGGTGTCGGACAGGCCGTAGCGGTGCGTGGTCAACAGGTCCAGCGGGAACCGGTGGGACGCCAGCTGTGCCAGGGCCAGTTCGCACGCGCGGTAGCTGTGGCCGCGCGCGCTCTTGATGGTGATGGCCTTCTCCGTCACCTTCTTGACCGGGAAGTCGGGGAACGCGGCCAGCTCGCCCTGGATCAGCAGCGTGCCGGCGCGGCGCTTGAGCGCGTCGATGCCCAGCAGGACCGGTGCCGTGCCGGCGCCCGCGGTGCAGTCCAGCACGACGTCGACGCCCGCGCCGCCGGTGATCTCCCGGACGCGCTCCAGCGGGTCCTCGGCCTGCACGTCGATGACGTGGTCGGCGCCGAGGGTCCTGGCCAGTTCCAGGCGGGCCGCGTCACGGGACGTGCCGGTCACGATGATCAGCGACGCACCGGCCTGCTTGCACGCCACGGTCTGGGCGAGGCCCTGCTGGCCGGGACCCTGGATCAGGACGGTCGAGTGGTAGCCGACACCGGCGTCGAACAACGCCCACTCGATGCCGTTGGACATCGGCGTGACGATGCCGGCCAGTTCGGCGGACACGGTGTCCGGCACCTTGTGCAGCACGGCGTTCCAGGGCAGGTACAGGTACTGCGCGAAGCCGCCCCACAGGTGGTAGGGATTGTCCGATGTGGTGTAACCGTACCGGCGGGCGTCGGGATTGGTGCGCCAGTCGGTGGCCTCGCAGTGCCGGTACTCCCCCCGGTGACACCACTCGCACCGGAAGCAGCCGACGTAGTGCTCGACGAACACCCGGTCGCCTTCGCCGACGCCCTTGCGGGCGGTGAAAGCCTTGCCCGCCTTGGCGATCACGCCGACGTTCTCGTGTCCCATGATGACCGGGGACCCGAACGGCGGCTTGCCGTACATCTTGACGTCGGTCCCGCAGATGCCGGCGACCTCGACCATCAGCAGGGCGCTGTCGTCCGGGATGTCCGGCATGGCGAACTCGCGCAGCTCCGTCGTGCTCGGTGCCGTGCGCACTGCCGCAACCACTCGCTCACCCATGAACGATCGCCCTCCCGGCGCCTATTGGTCTTATGGTCTGCTATTATACCGCCATGGCAAGGCTGCGCCTCAAGACCGTCACGCGGACCCAGGGCAACAACCGGGCACTCAAGGAGGGCGCGGTCCAGCCGCGCGGGGTCGACCTCGACTTCGAGGAGATCCCCGTTCTGGTACAAGGGTTTCGCCGGATGGTGCGCGGCAACGAGTTCGACGTCTGCGAGATGGCGATCACGACATACCTGTGCGCGAAGGCGTTCGGCAAGCCGTTCACGGCCCTGCCGGTGTTCCTCGTCCGCGGCTTCCACCACGGCGCCATCCTGCGGGACCGCGACAGCGACGTGCGGACACCGAAGGACCTCGAAGGCCGCACGGTCGGCGTCAACCGGGGCTACACGGTGACGACGGGTGTGTGGGCGCGCGGCATCCTCGCCACGGAGCACGACGTCGACCCGGACAAGGTCACGTGGGCGCGCTCCGGTGACGAGCACGTCCAGGAGTACCAGCCGCCGCCGAACGTCGCGTCCGCCGACGGGAACCTGGCCGACCTGCTCGCCACGGGCCGGCACGCGGCCGCCATCGGCATCGAGTGGGACGACCCGGCGGCGGCGCCGTTGATCCCGGACGCGGCCGAAGCCGGCTACGCGGCCCTGCGGGACCGTGGCCACTACCCGATCAACCACCTCGTCGTGGTCCGCGACGAGGTGCTGCGCGAGCACCCGGAAGTCGCGGTCGCGGTGTTCGAGGCGTTCGCCGAGTCCAAGCGCCGCTACGTCCGGCAGCTGCGGGACGACGCCGTCGAGTCCCCGACCAAGGTCGACCGGATGCACCAGCGGGTCATGGAGATCACCGGCGAGGACCCGCTGCCCTACGGCATCGAACCCAACCGCGCCGTCCTGGACGAACTGGTCCGGCACGCCGTCCAACAGCGCATTCTGGCCTCGCCGCCGAACATCGAGGACATGTTCGCCGACGGCACGCGCGACATCACCGGCTGAGGGGACACGTCGATGCGGATCGCGATCGCGGCCGACCACAACGGCATCGCCATCAAGTCACTGCTCACCGAGCGGCTGACCGAACTCGGCCACGAGGTCGACGACCGCGGCGGCTTCGACCCGCACGAGACGATCGACTACCCGCCGCTGTGCTACGACCTCTGCATGCGGGTCGTCGACGGCCATGCCGACCGCGGCATCGTCATCGGCGGCAGCGGTTCCGGCGAACACATGGCGTGCAACAAGATCCGCGGCGTCCGAGCGGGACTGGGCTGTGACGTCTTCACGGCGGAGATCTCCCGGGCGCACAACGACGCCAACGTGCTCGTCCTGGGCGCCAAGGTGATCAGCGCGGAATTCGCGCGGGAGATCACGGACCTGTGGCTGCGCACCGAGTTCAAGGGTGGCCGGCACCAGCGCCGCATCGACCAGATCGCCGCCCTGGAGCGCGGCGAAGCGCTGTAGTGGCACGGCGGTTTCTCAGGCGGCGACGCTGTCCAGGAAGTCCAGCACTCGCGCCGGGGCCGTCGTCTCGTCCTGCTGGCTGACCGGCACGTCCCAGTACTGGGCCTCGGGCAGGCACTCCTCCAGGTAGCGGGCCGCCGACGTCGCGTGCGACTCGTCCTGGCCGGGGACCACGAGTGCCGGGATGCGCAGTCGCAGCAGGTCTTCCGGCTCGGCGCCGGGGACCGTGTCCCGGTCGAACTGCAACCGGGCGATGCCGCGCACCACCGTGAGGTAGTCCGCCGCGTCGAGGGCGGCGTATCGCCTCGCGAACGCGTCGTCCGTCCGGATCACCGTCACCCACGGGCCGACCCTGGGGTCCTTGGTGAAGCCCAGGTCGTGGGACGCGGCCAGCTTCACCACCTCGGCCAGGCCGTGTTCCTCGACGAAGGCGGCGTGCGTGGCGAAGCGGGCGTGCTGGCGCATCCGGTACCGGACGCCGCCTGCCGGCGAGTACAGCACCATGCCGAGCGTCCGGTGCGGATGTGCCAACGCCAGCGCGAGCACACTGGAACAGCCGACGCATCCGCCCATCAGATGCGCCCGCGCCACACCCAGGTGGTCCAGCAACCCGATCCCCTGGGTGACGTAGTCCGCCCAGCCGACCCGCTCGACCCGGCCGCCGGACAGGCCGGACTCGCGGCGGTCGAAGGTGATGCACGTGTAGTGCTCGCGCAGCCGCGCCAGGATGTTCGTGCGCCGGTAGACGCCCAGTGACGTCCAGTTCTCCAACCGGGAGTCGAAGCCGCCGGGCGAGTACATCAGCAGCGGCGTGCCGGAACCGGACACGTCGTAGCGTGTCGTGATGCCGTCGACGACCACCGTCGGCACGACTACCGCCCCTCGGCGACGGGCACGCCGCCGCGGATCTGCCGGCCGGCACGGACGTCCTCGGTGTAGGCGGTCAGCGCGTCGAACGCGGTGCGTGCCACGTTGGCGTACGTGTCGGGCGGGTTGTCGATGCCGTCCGCCGCGTACCCGATGGCGGCGTGGCCCATCCGGACCCGGCCGTCCAGCCACGGTCCACCGCCGAACCCGCCGAGCACCGGGATTCCGACCGCGTCGACGACCGCCGGGCCGGCCACCGGTCCGGAGTTGGTGAAGTCGAGCAGGGCCGCTCCGGCGTCCGCCAACCGCTTCGCCTCCGCGACCAACTCCTCGGTCATCTCGGGCGGCACGTGGGCGTCCGGTCGCGCCATCGCCGCGTACGACACGCCGTAGCGCAACGCGCGTTGCGGGCTGATGCCGAACTGCGCGAACACCGGGATGCCGGCGCGCTCGATCGCGGCGACCGCCTCCGGGTAGTCGGCGGCGCCGTCCAGCTTCACCAGGTCGGCACCTGCCTGTTTGACCAGCCGGACGGCCGCCCGCACGGCCGCGTCCGTGCCCTCCTGCAGCGGGCCGAACGGGAAGTCGCAGCACACCAGCGCCCTGCGGACCCCGCGCCGCACCGCCTTGCACACCATGATCATCTCGTCCATGGTGACCTCGAACGGGTTGGCGTGGCCCAACAGGTTCACCCCGACCGAGTCGCCGACGACGACCATCTCGACGCCGACCCGGTCCACGATCCGGGCGAGCTGGTAGTCCCACGCGACCACGGCGACGATCGGTGTGCCGGCCCGTTTCATAGCCGCCAACGACGGCACGGTGACCCGGTCGGGCATGTGTCTCCTCCTAGGCACCCAGTGCGGTGAGCACGCCGGGGACGTCACGCCGGTCCCTGGACACCAACAGCACCGTCGCGTGGGGACGCAGCGCGTTCACCGCGGCCGTCACGTCCGCACCGGTGTCCAGTGCCACCGCGGCGGTCATGATGCCCCGCAGGACGCAGGCGTTGCCGATGGCGTTCGCGGCCGGGGCACCGGCGTCGGTGGTCGCGATCATCATGACGAAGTCCGCGTCGGCGAGTTCGTCGCTCATCCGGACCGCCTGGCCGTCCATGGTGGTCAGTTCGAGGTCGACGACGTCGCCGCCGGACGGGCCGTCCTGGTCGGCGTAGCGCAGGAAGTGCGCACCCAGCCACGGCTGTTCGGGCAGCGGACCGACGACTGCGGCCGCCCCGGCGTCCAGTGCCACGACGCGGGTGGCACGGGCCGTCTGGGGGGCCGCGTCGATCCGGAAGCGCGCCTCCTCGGCAGTGGCCGCCATGGCGCAACTGTTGAGCAGCGTCGGACGTGCCATGTCAGACCGTGCCATGTCAGACCGTGGCCTGCCGCACGCCCGGCCGGGCGGTGAGGGCCTCGGGCGAGTCCAGGAAGGACTCGTCCTTCGGCAGCACGATCGCCGCGGATCGCACCCGGTGGTGGGCCGGGTCGACACCCGGCGGCACGATGCCCTTCTCGCGCAGGTCGAGTGCTGACTGGATGAGCTTGCGCCGGGCCTTGATGATGCCGCTGTCCGCGGACACGAGCCGTTCCTTGCTCCGGTCCACGATCGGGCCCATGCTCTCCTGCAGCGACGCGTCCTGCATGGCGATGCCCTTGATGCCGGAGAACGTCTCGCCGCGCCGCTGGGCCTCGCGGTCCATCATGTAGTCGTTGTCCTTGTTCTGCAACGGCCGGTACGTGCCCGGCACGTACTCGTTGTGCACGCCGTGCCCGGCCCGCATCGCGGCCACCTCGGCCTCGGTGAGCGCACGCACCGGCTGGTAGTCGAACGTGAACACCCAGCAGTTGTCGTCGTCGATCGGCACCCAGAAGTGACCGTGCACCGGGTGGTCGGCCCTGGGCGGCACCATCGTGAACGCGGGCATCACCCACGGCGTGATCCGCCAGTAGTAGTAGCCCTCCTCGGCGTTGCGCCGCACCCCGACGTACAGGCCGCCGTCGGAGTCGACGACCTCGAAGAACGGCTTCATGTCGTTCATGTTGTACTCGTTGCCCTTGGAGCCCTTGAACAACGGGTCGTCGCGCAGGCCGGCCGAGTGCAGCCAGGACACGTGGCTGGAGTCGATGCCGCCCTCCAGCGCCTGCAGCCAGTTGCACTCCTGCCAGCGCTTGGACGTGAACACCTGTTCCGGGGGCACGTGGATGAACTCGTACTCCGGCAGCGGCGGCCGCGACGCCGGGTCACCCATGTACGTCCACAGGATGTCGCCGATCTTGACCAGTGGGTAGCCGGTGAGCTTGACCTTGGCGCAGAAGTTGCTGTTCTCCGGTTCGGACGGCACTTCGACGCACTGTCCCGTCACGTCGTACTTCCAGCCGTGGTAGGCGCAGCGCAGGCCGCCGATCTCGTTGTTGCCGAACCACAGCGACACGCCCCGGTGCGCGCAGAACTCGTCGATCAGGCCGTACCGCCCGTCGCTGTCCCGGAACGCGATGAGCCGCTCGGACAGCAGTTTCACGCGCACGGGAGGGCAGCCGTCGTCCGGCAGTTCCTCGGCGAGCAGCGCCGGGATCCAGTACTGCCGGAAGAGATCGCCCATCTCGGTACCGGGGCCGGTACGCGTCAGCAGCTCGTTGACCTCAGCCTTGAGCATCCTTCTCCGCCTTTCCCACCGATGCCCTGCCGGTCACCGGGCACCCCCTCTCCTCGATCGCCCGCTCAGCGGTTCTTGGCCCCGTGTGTCCGACCGGCGGCGACGGCCTCGTCCAGCAGCTTCTTGCCCTCCTCGGGCGACAGCTGCACCCCGTGCCGCTCGATGTTGTGCAGCCGCATCGTGCGCAGCAGGCCGGTGTCCTGGATGGCCAGGTAGCGGGCGGTGTCGTTGCCGTCGAGGTTGAAATGCTGGTGCCAGGCCCAGCGCGGCGGCGCGAACAGCGTGCCCTCCTGCCACTCGACGACCTCGATCGGCTCGTCGTCGTAGTTGATCAAGGAGAAGCCGTGCCCCTTGACGACGTACAGGTACGCCTCGGTGGTGTGGCGATGCCGGACGGAGTTGTTGCCCGGCTTGAGCTCCGAGATGTGCGCGCTCAGCACCTCGTAGTCGGCCAGGTCGAAGTAGTGGCCCCTGTTGTTGCGCCACGGCCGGGCCGGCAGCTCCATCTTGCGGAGGTCGTCCTCGACGACAAGACCCTTGTTCGGCGGGTGCTGCCGGTTGAACTCGTCCCGGGCCGCGATCTCCGACGTGCTGAGGTTCTTCTTCTCGCTCGCCAGCACACCCTTGAGGTATTCGTCTCGCATCCGGCTTCCTCTCATTGGTCCGACCCCGGCAGCAGAGGTTGCGCACCCGCACCTTGACGTGAGTATGGGCTTACGGTAGGACCATTGTCAACGCCAGGAGAGGGGCTCGATGGGCACGCTGCGGCTGAGTATCGCCACCACGGACTACGACCATTTCCGCGATTTCCGGCTCGGCGAGGTGCGTGCACAGGGCATCGACCACGTCTGGTCCGTCCTCGGCCACCACGAGGTGTTCGCCCGCTTCACCGCGAACCGGGAGTGGGACGTCGCCGAGCTGTCGATCGCGAAGTTCGCCGCACAGGTGACGCGCCCCGACCCGGACATCATCGGCCTGCCGGTCGTGTGCTCCCGGCTGTTCCGCTTCAGCTCGTTCTACGTGAACCGCAACAGTGGCATCAGGACGGTCGAGGACCTGCGCGGCAAGCGCGTCGGCTCCCCGGAATGGGCCCACTCCGCGGCCGTCTACATGCGTGGCTGGCTGCACAACGAAGCCGGCGTCAAGCTGTCCGATGTCGACTGGTACCAGGCGGGCGCGAACGCGGCGGGCCGCGAGGAGAAGATCGAGCTGAACCTGCCGGAGGGCGTGCGGCTGACCCGGGTCGCCGACCGGTCGCTGTCCGACCTGCTGGCCGCCGGCGACATCGACTGCGCGATCATCGCCCGCCCGCCGACGTCGTTCCTCCAGGGACATCCCGACGTGGTCCGGCTGTTCCCCGACTACCAACAGCTGGAGTTGGACTACTACCGGCGGACGGCGATCTGGCCGATCATGCACATCATCGCGATGCGCAGCGAGATCCTGCGGGAGAACCCGTGGGTGGCGCGCAATCTCTACAACGCGTTCGAGGAGTCGAAACGGCGCAGCGTCGAGCGTCTGCTCGATCCCGCCGTGTCCCGTTATCCCCTGCCCTGGCTGGCGACCTACGGCAAGGAGATGACGGACACGTTCGGCGGTGACCCTTTCCCGTACGGTGTCGACGCCAACCGGAAGACCGTCGACGAACTGTTGCGTTACGCACACCAGCAGGGCATCGCACACCGGCTGGCAACCGCGGACGAGGTATTCCCGGCGGGAATCATGACGAAAGTCGTTGTATAGATCACAGGACGCCACTCGTCCGCGAGTTGCCTTGGTTGGGCGGAAACACCGTGGCGTGCGACAATTTCGGAATGAACGAGGCATCCGGTGGGCGCTCGGGCGACGAAATGTTCACCGTCGTGTCGCCCAACCGGATGTCCGAGGCGATCGTGACGCAGATCCGCACGCTGATCCGGACCGGCCGGCTGCGGCCGGGCGACCGGCTGCCCAGCGAACGCGACCTGTGCGAGCGGGTCGGCGTGAGCCGGGTCACCGTCCGGGAAGCGTTGCGTGTCCTGGAAGCCGCCGGCCTCGTGGACATCCGGGTCGGCGCGCACGGCGGCGCGTTCGTCACGGCGCCCTCGTCCACGAAGCTGGGCGCCGACCTCGCCGACCTCGTCACGTTGTCCCCCTTGACGCCCGTCGAGGTGACCGAGGCGCGCCAGGTCTTCGAGAACGGCATCGTGCCCCTCGTCGTCGCCCGCGCGACCGAACAGGACATCGCCGACCTGAACGCGATGGTCGACGGACACGAGGCCGCGCTGCGCGAGGGAACGTACGGCATGCCGATGTCGGCGGCGTTTCACGTGCGTTTCGCGGCCAGCGCGCACAACGCGGTCATCGAGTCGCTGGTGCGGTCGTTCCACGGGCCGCTGCTGATGTCGTTGCGGGAGGCACAGGTCGCGCAGCCGTTGATGGGTCACCGCGGCACGGTGGAACATCGCGAGATCGTCGCGGCGGTGGCCGCCGGGGACACCACCCGCGCCCAGGCGCTGATGGCCGGCCACCTGCGCCGCACGGCACGCCGGGTGGCGCGCATGGAACAGCGCCACCGCTGACCCTGACCCACGCCGGCTCAGGGCACCCGCCCGGCCGACTCACCGGCGAGCCGGGGTCACCGGCAGCCGGCTCATCAGCGGGCCGGCCCATCAGCGGACCGGCACATCGGCCAGCCAACTCACCGGCCGCCCAGCTCATCAACGAACCGGCTCATCAACGGACCGGCTCATCAACGGACCGGCTCATCAACGGGCCGGCCCATCGGTCGGCCGGGTTATCAGCGGGCCGGATCGTCGACGGGCCGGATCGTCGGCGGGCCGGATCGTCGGCGGGCCGAAAGCCTTGGCCGGCCGCGAATCCGTGACGGCTTGCGCCCCCAATCCCCCTTGGGCATAATGGTATTACCATTAGGAGGTGGATGTGCCTGACGTCGATCTGTTGGTCGTTGGCGCCGGCCCCGCCGGCCTGTACGCCGCCTACTGCGCCGGCTTCCGTGGCATGCGGACCGCCATCGTCGACTCGCTGCCCGAACCCGGCGGGCAGATCTCGGCGATGTACCCGGAGAAGATGATCCACGACGTCGCCGGGTTCGCCGGTGTACGTGGACGCGATCTGGTGGCCGGCCTGCTCGACCAGGCCGAGCGCTACTCCCCCACCTGGCTGCTCGACGAGACGGCACACCAACTCGACCGGCTGTCCGACGGCAGGCTGCGCGTGACCACCCGGGCCGGCACCGTCGTCACGACACCGTCGATCGTCGTCGCCGGCGGCATCGGCACGTTCACGCCCCGCCCGCTGCCGGCCGGTGGCGACTTCCTCGGGCGCGGCGTCGACCACTTCGTCACCGACCCGTCGGCGTACGCGGGCCACCACGTGCTCGTCGTCGGCGGCGGGGACAGCGCGCTGGACTGGGCACTGACCCTGGAACCGATCGCGGCGTCGGTCACCCTCGCCCACCGACGCGCCCGCTTCACCGCGCACCAGGCATCCGTCGCCCGGCTGCACGCGTCGTCGGCCACCGTGCGCACGCCGTGCGTCGTGCAGGAGGTCAGCGGGGGCAACGGTGTCGAGAAGGTCGTGCTGCGCAACGCCGACACCGGGGAACTGACACCATTGTCGTGCACCCGCGTCGTCGCGGCGCTCGGCTTCACCGCGAACCTGGGCCCGCTGATCGACTGGGGCCTGCGCATCGCCGACCGGCACGTCGTCGTCGACTCCACGATGTGGACCGGTGTGCCCGGTGTCTACGCGGCGGGCGACATCGCGGACTACCCCGGCAAGGTCCGGCTCATCTCCGTGGGTTTCGGCGAAGCGGCACTCGCCGTGCACAACGCGGCCGCGGCCGCTGACCCGTCCCAGAACCTGTTCCCCGGTCACTCGACCGAGACGGCTGCCTGAGAGGATCCCCATGCCGTACTTC
>DASZXM010000124.1:0-6161 GCA_035546415.1 Pseudonocardiaceae bacterium | reverse complement strand
GCCGGAAGTAGTTGCCCAGCGCGGCGTCGATCCGCTGCGCCGGGTACACGTTGCCGTGCGCCAGGCGCCTGCGCAGCGCCTCCGGTGTGATGTCCACCAGCTCCAACTGGTCGGCCTTGCGGACCACCTCGTCCGGCACGGTCTCGTGCTGGGCGACACCGGTGATGCGGTCCACCACGTCGTTCAGGCTCTCCAGGTGCTGCACGTTCACGGTGGACAGCACGTCGATGCCGGCGTCGAGCAGCTCGTCGATGTCCTCCCATCGCTTCGCGTGGCGCGAACCCGGGATGTTGGTGTGCGCCAGTTCGTCGACGAGCACGACCTCGGGGTGTCGGGCGATGATCGCCTCGGTGTCCATCTCCTCGAACTCGTGCCCCCGGTGGTGCATCACCGTGCGCGGCACGATCTCCAGGCCCGCCAGCAGCTCCTCGGTCTTGGCCCGGCCGTGCGTCTCGACGAGACCGACGACGACGTCGGCGCCGCGTTCCCGCCGCCGTCGCGCCTCGCCGAGCATGGCGAACGTCTTGCCGACGCCGGGTGCGGCGCCCAGGTAGATGCGCAGCTCACCGCGGCGGGGCCGGTGCGCGTGCGCCCCGGCCCCGGCCTCGGTGCTCAGGTCGGCGTCCACGTCGTCAGTGTGCGCCAGATCGTGCTCGGCCACCGGGCCCACCTAACCGCCGTGTGCGGCGACCGCCGAGGCGACCGCGATGTTCAGCGCGAGCACGTTCACGGTCTTCTCACCGAGGACGCCCAGCGGCGGGTCGACGACGTTGTCGGTGACGATCTGCCGGACCGTCGCCGCCGGCAGGTGGTTGACCCGCGCCACCCTGGCCACCTGGAGGTAGGCGTAGTCGGGGCTGATCGCCGGGTCGACACCGGAGCCGGACGCGGTGACCGCGTCGGCGGGCACCTGGTCCGGGCGGACACCCTCCCGCTTGGCGATGAACGCCTTGCGGGCGGCGATCTGCGCGGTGAGCGTCGGGTCGGAAGCGCCCTTGTTGGACGCGCCGGACGCGGCCGGGTTGATGTCGCCCAGGCCCAGCGCCGTCCTGTCGGTGAGCGAGAAGTCCGACGCCTGCTCGGAGGGCCGGGTGTGGAAGTACCGGTCGTCCGTCGGGTCGTTCTTCGCGTTCGGGTCGACCGGGTTGGTGCCGATCAGGCTGGAGCCGACCGCGCGGCCGTCGTAGCTGACGATCGAGCCCTCCGCCCTGGCCTGCAGGCCGGGCACCCGGGACACGGCCCACACCGCTGCCGGGTAGAGAATCCCGGTCACGACCGTGAGCATGATCAGCACCTTCGTGCCGGCCCACAACTGCCGCGGCAGTACCGAATTGCGCATCGTGAAACGTCACCCGATTCCCGGAATGTGCCGAATGATGAGGTCGATGACCCAGATGCCGATGAACGGCACGATCACGCCACCGGCCCCGTAGATCACCAGGTTGCGCCGCAGCAGGCTGGACGCGCTCGCCGGCCGGTACCGCACGCCGCGCAGGGCGAGCGGGATCAGCGCGACGATGACCAGCGCGTTGAAGATCACCGCGGACAGGATGGCCGACTGCGGTGTCGCCAGGTGCATGATGTTCAGCTTGTTCAGGCCCGGGTAGATCGCGCCGAACATGGCGGGCAGGATCGCGAAGTACTTGGCGATGTCGTTCGCGATGCTGAACGTCGTCAGCGCACCCCGGGTGATGAGCAGCTGCTTGCCGATCTCGACGACCTCGATCAGCTTGGTCGGGTCGGAGTCGAGGTCGACCATGTTGCCGGCCTCCTTGGCCGCCATGGTGCCGGTGTTCATCGCGACGCCGACGTCGGCCTGCGCGAGCGCGGGCGCGTCGTTGGTGCCGTCACCGGTCATCGCGACGAGCTTGCCGCCCTCCTGCTCCCTGCGGATCAGGGCCATCTTGTCCTCGGGCTTGGCCTCGGCGAGGAAGTCGTCGACACCGGCCTCGGCGGCGATGGCGCGGGCGGTCAGCGGGTTGTCACCGGTGACCATGACGGTCCGGATGCCCATCGTGCGCAGCTCCGCGAACCGTTCGGCGATCTTCGGCTTGACCACGTCGGACAACCGGATCACACCCCGGACCACGGCGCTGCCCTGGATCGCCTCGGCGACGACCAGCGGTGTGCCGCCGTCCTGGCCGATGCCGTCGGCGATGTCACGCACCTCGTCGGGCACGGTGCCGCCGTTGTCGGCGACCCACGCGCTCACCGAACTCCCGGCGCCCTTGCGGACCTGCCGGTTGCCCAGGTCGATGCCGGACATCCGGGTCTGCGCCGCGAACGGCACGAACTCGCCTGCCTTCTCCGTCTCACTGGTGTCCCGGGACAGGCCGTACTTCTCGGCGCACAGATCGATGATGCTGCGGCCTTCCGGCGTGCCGTCGGCGAGGCTGGACAGCCGTGCGGCGGCGGCCAGTTCGTCGATCGTGGCCGCGCCGACCGGGATCAGCTCGGTCGCCCTGCGGTTGCCGAACGTGATGGTGCCGGTCTTGTCCAGCAGGAGCGTGTCGACGTCACCGGCCGCTTCGACTGCCCGGCCGGACATGGCCAACACGTTGCGCTGCACCAACCGGTCCATGCCGGCGATGCCGATCGCGGACAGCAACGCGCCGATCGTCGTGGGGATCAGGCAGACCAGCAGCGCGGTCAGCACGATCACCGACTGCGGCGCGCCCGCGTAGCCGGCCATCGGCTGCAGCGCGACGACCGCGAGCAGGAAGATGATGGTCAGCACGGCGAGCAGGATCGTCAGGGCGATCTCGTTCGGCGTCTTCTGCCGGGACGCGCCCTCCACCAGGGCGATCATGCGGTCCACGAAGGACTCGCCGGGTTTGGTGGAGATACGCACCACGATCCGGTCGGACAGCACGGTGGTGCCGCCGGTCACGGCCGACCGGTCGCCGCCGGACTCGCGGATGACCGGAGCCGACTCGCCGGTGATGGCCGACTCGTCGACCGTGGCGATGCCCTCGACGACGTCACCATCGCCGGGAATCACCTCGCCCGCCTCGACGACCACGAGGTCGCCGACCTTCAGGTCGGTGCCGGGCACGCGCTCCTCGGCGCGGCCGTCCGCGGTGAGCCTGCGGGCGACGGTGTCCTTCTTGGACCGGCGCAGCGTGGCCGCCTGTGCCTTGCCACGGCCCTCGGCGACCGCTTCGGCCAGGTTGGCGAACACGACCGTGAACCACAGCCAGACCGTGGTGACGATGGTGAACGCGCTGGGCTGGCCGATCGCGAAGACCGTGGACAGCAGCGAGCCGACCCAGACGACCATCATCACCGGGTTGCGCATCTGGTGCCGGGGGTTGAGCTTGGCGAAGGCCTGCGGCAGCGAGTGCCACAGCTGCGCGGGGCGGAACGCACCGGCCGTCACGCGGCCGGCGCTGTCCGCGTGGTGCTGGGTCTGTTCCTGCGGTGTACGGACGGTTGTCGCTGTCATGAGACTGCCTCCGCGATGGGGCCGAGAGCGAGAGCGGGGATGAAGACGATCGCGGCGACCAGGACGATCGTGAACGTGACCATGGAGGCGAACAGCGGACCCGTGGTCGGCAGGGTGCCCGCTGTCTCCGGCACCTTCTTCTGGCTGGCCAGTCCACCCGCCAGGCACAGCACCGCGATGATCGGCACGAACCGGCCGAATGCCATCGCGATGCCCAGGGTCGACTCGAACCAGTTGCTGGTCACGGTGATCCCGGCGAAGGCGCTGCCGTTGTTGTTCGACGCCGAGGTGTAGGCGTAGAGCACCTCGGAGAAGCCGTGTTCACCGGAGTTGTTCATGGCGCCGGACGTGGCCGGCAGGGCGATCGCGACACCGGTGAGCACCAGCACGAGCGTCGGCATGGCCAGCATGGCCAGGGACGCCATGGTGACCTCGCGCTTGCCCAGCTTCTTGCCCAGGTACTCCGGTGTGCGGCCGACCATCAGGCCGGCGAGGAACACCGCGATGATCGCCATCACCAGGATCGAGTAGATGCCCGTGCCGACACCGCCGGGCGTCATCTCGCTGAACATCATGTTCAGCATCGCGCCGCCGCCGCCCAGGCCGGAGAAGCTGTCGTGCATCGCGTTCACCGCACCGGTCGACGTAGCGGTGGTGGTGTTGGCGAACAGGGCGCTGGAGTTGATCCCGAACCGGGTCTCCTTGCCCTCCATGCCGGCGCCGGCCAGCAGCGCGGCGGGGCCGTTCGGGTGCGCCTCCGCCCACCAGATCACGGCGAGCATGCAGCCCCAGAGGACGCCCATCACGGACAGCAGGACGTAGCCCTGCTTCTTGTTGCCCACCAGCACGCCGAGCGTGCGGGTCAGCGACACCGGGATCACCAGGATCAGGAAGATCTCGATGAGATCGGACCAGCCGTTGGGGTTCTCGAACGGGTGCGCGGAGTTGGCGTTGTAGATGCCGCCGCCGTTGGTGCCCAGTTCCTTGATGGCCTCCTCGCTCGCCGCCGGGTACAGCGTCAGCGTGTGCCGCGTGCCGTCCAGGCCGGTGACGGTGGTGGCGGCGTGCAGGCTGTCCACCACGCCGGTGGCGATCAGCACGATCGCGAACACGAACGACAGCGGCAGCAGGATGCGGACGGTGGCGCGCACCAGGTCCACCCACACGTTGCCCAGCCGGTCGCTGTGCGAGCGCACGAAACCGCGGATCAGCGCGATGGCGACGACGATGCCGACGGCTCCGGACAGGAAGTTCTGCACGGTGAGGCCGAGCATCGGCACCGTCGCGCCCATGACGTTCTCGGGCACGTAGGACTGCCAGTTCGTGTTGGTCACGAAGCTGATCGACGTGTTGAACGCCATCCCGGGCGCGACGGCGGCGTGCCCGAACGCGAACGGCAGCCACGGCTGGATGCGCTGCAGCACGTACAGCAGCACGACGCCCGCGAACGAGAAGCCGAGCACGCCGTAGCCGTACGTGGTCCACCGCTGCTCGGATTCCGGGTCGACCCGGACGAAGCGGTAGATCGCCTTCTCCACGCGCCAGTGCTTCGGCGTGGTGAACACCTTCGCCATGTAGTCGCCCAGCGGCTTGTAGCAGATCGCCAGGGCGACAAGAAGAAGACCGACCTGTCCGAGGCCGGCCCAAGCCGATGACATCAGAACTTCTCCGGTCGGATCAGGGCGATGAACAGGTAGATGAGCAGTGCGAGGGCCAACACGCCACCGATGACGTTGGCCACCGTTCCGGCGCCGCTCACCGAAGCTTTTCCAGACCGCGCAGCATCAGCGCGAGCAGCGCGAAGATGCCGACCGTCAGCGCGGCGTAGGCCACGTCAGCCATGACCGATGCCCTTCCGTCCCCGACCGCCCCGATGGCGGTCGCAACGGGGCCAGCATGCGACCGGCGGTCAGCGACTTGAGGCCACCTGACGGCCCCTTGACACGCGCTGGTCAGCCATTGACGCCGTCTTGACGCCCGCCGTGACGCGGGTCTCCCTGCCGTCCGGTTCGGTGGACGAACCTAGATACATAGTCTATGAATGTTGTTTACGCGACAGTAATCGTGTGAACACGGAGGAGGACCAATCCATGTGCGGTATCACCGGTTGGGTGTCGTTCGACCGGGATCTCACGAATGAGCAGGTCACCCTGGACGAGATGACCGAGACCATGGCGTGCCGCGGCCCGGACGCCAGGGGCACGTGGGCCGACCACCACGCCGCTCTCGGCCACCGCAGGCTCGCCGTGATCGACATCGAGGGCGGCGCCCAACCGATGACGCTGCGGGTCGGCGACCACACCCTGGCGATGGTCTACAGCGGCGAGGCCTACAACTACACCGAGCTGCGCGACGAGTTGCGGCGCCGCGGGCACACGTTCCGCACCGAGAGCGACACCGAGGTCGTGCTGCACGGCTACCTGGAGTGGGGCCCGGCGGTCGCCGAGCACCTCAACGGCATGTACGCGTTCGCCATCTGGGACAGCCGCAGCGAGACCCTGGTGATGATCCGGGACCGGATGGGGATCAAGCCGTTCTACCACTACCCGACGGCCGACGGCGTGCTGTTCGGCTCCGAGCCCAAGGCGATCCTGGCCAACCCGGCCGCCCAGCGGGTCGTCGGCCTGGACGGCCTGCGAGAGCTGTTCGGCTTCGGCAAGACGCCCGGCAACGCCGTGTGGGAGGGCATGCGCGAGGTCGTGCCCGGCACGGTCGT
>DASZXM010000123.1:0-2194 GCA_035546415.1 Pseudonocardiaceae bacterium | reverse complement strand
CCATGACCTCGTCGGGCTCGGTGCCCAGCCGGTCCTCCCGGGTCGCGGCATGCGCCAGCGGCACCCGCTCCACGTAGCCATGCCAGTGCAGACCCAGCCCGGTCCACACTTCCGCCACGGCCCAGTCGTCCTTCGTCACCTGTCCAGCGTGCCAGCACTCCCCGGATGCACCGAACCGGCACACCCAGCCACGACGGTTCTTCCTCCGGACGGACTACCGAAGCTCACCGAATCAGCGCAGCCGACTACGGAACTCGATGCCGCACGTCACACTGCTGAAGGTCGACAACCTTGGCGACGGTGGCGAAGTCGTTGTCCCGGTGCAGGACGGTCAGGCCGTGATGCGTAGCCGTCGCGCACACCACGAGATCCACCACTCCCGCGGCACGGTGCTGGCCCAGTTGGGTGAGTTTGTACTGAGCGGCATCCACCCAGCGCCACGCCGTCTCCGGCACGGGTGCCAGATCGCAGAGGGAATCCAGCGCCTCGGCCATCCGGTCCCGATGAGCCGGACCGGTGGCCGACATCAGGAACTCCGTGCGAGTCGGCTCGCACACCCGAAACTGCCCTTCTTCGCCGACCGCTCGCCATGCGTCCAGCGTCGGCCGGTCGCGGAACAGGTGCCAGATCGCGGAGGCGTCGAGCAAGTAACCGATCACGCTCAGCTCTCCTGGCCCCACGCCTTCTGCCACGCCGATTTGGCGGCGGCGTGCGCTTCGGCGGCCTGGTCGAAGTCACCGCGCTGGCCCATCTCCAACAGCAGTTCCGCGGCTTCCACCCGCCGCAGGCGTTGCACGACCTCGCGCAGTGCGGTGTTGATCGTGTCCTTCTTCGTCCTGGTGCCCAGGAGACGCATCGCCTCCTGGAGCGCCTCATCGTCGAGATCGACCTGCGTGACGCTCATCAGCCCCCCAATGTTGGCAACATACATGGCCACGATACATCACCAACAAAATCATTCCTTGCCGGATCTGGCGCGGCTGGGCTGGACCCGCATCGGCTCGCCGGGCATCTTGGGATAGTCCGGCGGGTACGGCATGTCGCCGAGGCCGTGGTCGCGTTCGTCCCTCGCGTACCACTCCAGCAACGTTTCCAGGCCGTACGCCTCGTCGTCGAGGGCCGCCAGGGCGTCGCCGTGGTCGGCCAGCCACTGCGGGGCCGTGACGATGTCGAAGTCGTCGGGTTCGACGTCCGGTAGCTGGTCCCATGTCACCGGTGTGGACACCGTTGCCCGCTCCGTGCCGCGCACCGACCACGCCGACGCGATCGTGCGGTCCCGGGCCGCTTGGTTGAAGTCCAGGAAGATGCGCTCGCCGCGCTCCTCCTTCCACCACGATGTCGTCGCCAGGTCCGGGACGCGCCGTTCCACCTCTCGGGCCAGGGCGATCACCGCGTGCCGGACCTGGATGAAGTCCCATTCGGCCCGGATGCGCACCAGGACGTGGATGCCGCGGCCGCCGGACGTCTTCGGGTAGCCGGTCAGGCCCGCGTCCGCCAGTGCCGTGCGCAGCACCGCCGCGACGCGCACCGCGTCGGCGAACGTCGTGCCCGGCTGCGGGTCCAGGTCGATGCGCAGTTCGTCCGGGTGGTCGACGTCCGGGCGGCGGACCGGCCACGGGTGGAAGTCGAACGTGCCCAGGTTGGCCGCCCACGCCAGGACCGCAGGCTCCGTCGGGCACACCTCGTCGGCCGCGCGCCCGGACGGGAACGTGATCCGCACCGATTCCACCCACTCCGGCGCGCCCTTGGGCACCCGCTTGGCGTAGAACGGTTCACCGGTCACGCCGTCGGGGAAGCGTTTCAACGTCGTCGGACGGTCGTGCAGGACGTGCAGCAGCGGCTGCGCGACCGTCAGGTAGTACTCGACGACCTGGCGCTTGGTGATGCCGCGCGCCGGAAAGTAGATCTTGTCCGGATTGGACACCTTGACGGTCCTCGGACCCACGGTGAGTATCAGCGGCTCGGCCACGAGCCGAGACTACGGGGTGACACCGACCACTGTCCGGTAGAGCGACGCCAGGCCGTCCAGGAAGGCGTCCAGGGCCAGCTCGAACGACGCGGCGTCGATCTCGTCGGCGTGTTCGCGCAGTGACGGCGCGTCGATCAGGTTCGGGTACCGGTCCCGGTAGATCTGCACGTCGGCCTCGAAGCCACGGGAGAAGGAGCCCATCGCGGCGCCGACCACCAGGTACTT
>DASZXM010000122.1:0-5768 GCA_035546415.1 Pseudonocardiaceae bacterium | reverse complement strand
GAGGCGGCCTACGGTCAGGTGCTGACCGGGCCGCGTCCGGCGAACATGATCATGACGATCAGCCAGGGATTCCCGGGCGAGTTCACGATCGAGCGGTGGGCCGCCGACTGGCGTGGTGGCGAGCCGGACAACAACAACCTCGGTGAGTCCGGGCCGGTGCCGCCGGCCGTGGGGTGGCCGCAGCCGGGTCCGCAGTTCATCGAGACGACGTTGCCGTACCAGCAGATGGTGAGTGCGACGACCGGCGGCTACCCGGTGATCTACCACCTGCCGTTCTGTGTGTGGCCGGACCCGGCGCACCCGGGACAGGGTTCGTTGGTGTGTCATCAGGACGGCGATCCGGCTCCGGGTGACGTGGCCGGGTACGGCGGCGGTGGCGACTACCTGTCCAACGAGAGCATGTACCGGGCGAACCGGTTGCGGATCGGCCTGGGCCTGACGGCGTTGCCCGGTGGCCACCTGCACACGCCGGTGTTGAACAATCCGGCGGGCGTGCTGACGGACGCGCAGTTCGAGTCCGATCGGCAGTCCATTGTGGATCAGGCGGTGAACCTGGTGTCGGCCGCGGCCCAGGCCGTGCGCTAGCCTGCGCCGGGCACGGGACCGCGCCTAGTTGTCGCAGGTGAGCTGTGGGTTTCCGAAGTCGGCGTTGCCGAAGTTGATGGTGCCGTTGCCCTCGCCGACGTACAGTTCGAGGATGTGCGCTCCGGTCACGTCGACGGTGGCGTGGACCGTCGGGGTGGAGTTGGTCACGACGCCGCTGTCGTAGACCTTCGTTCCGTCGGCGTAGAACTGGTAGTCCACCGCTCCCTGTCCCTTGACGGAGTCGTCGAGGCCGAGGTCGCTGGTGAAACTCGTGCAGTCGCCGCCCAGGTAGTAGTAGATGGTCGCGATGGAGTTGGCCCACAACCCGTGCGGGTAGACGGTGCCGTGGATGACCAGGGGGCCGCCGAAGTAGTTCTTGTCGACGAGAACCGTGTGGAAGCTGCTGGCGGCCGACAGCCAGTTCACCTGGTCCAGGTACGGGGTTCCGGTGGGCGGCACGGCGACCTGGAAGCTGCTCTGGCCGCTGTCGCTGTCTGTTCGGGTTCGGTCCCAGCGGTAGCTCGCGGTGCCGGTCACCGTGTAGGTGCCGGCGGCGGTGCCCGGCGGGACGGTGACGTGCCAGGTGCCGTGCAGCGATGCCCCGCCGGGGACGACTCGTGCGGACACCGGTCTCCCACTGACGGTCCAGCCGTCGGGGGCGGTCAGCGACAGCGACGTGTGCGTCGTCGGTGCTCGTCCGTCGTTGTGGAAGGTCACCGGGACGGTGACGGTCTGGCCGGGCCGGGCGACGGCGAACGGGGACCCCGGGTAGGCCGATGGCACGTCGGGGGCGGGGGAGACCTGGGTGAGCGGCTGGTAGTGGCCGACCCTGCCCCGCAACGGTGACACCCGGTACAGCAGCGCACTGTCCGCCGGGACCGTGGCGGCGATCGTGCCTGCCGTCTCGCGGGTGGTGCCGGCCCACAGGTCCTTCATCGTGTACGCGCCCGCGGGGCGCAGCCCGGCCGCCTTCGCGGTCGTGTCGGCCTGCGCGGCAACGGCGGACGTGTTGGCGAACAGGACCGCGACGTCCCCGTTGACCAGTGGTTTCGCCACGACGTAGACCGATCCCTGGTGGGCGACGAGGGTGCCCTGTTCGCCGAGCGGGTCCTGGTCGACGGCGACGACGGCCGCGTTGGCGAGGATCTGCTTGGTGGCCGGTGACATGTTCGTCAGGTCGGTGCTGACCAGCAGTGGTGATGCCAGTTCCGACCAGATGCTCATCTGGGTCTGTTCCTGCGGGACGGTCCAGTTGAAGGTGGAGGCGCCGGTGACGAGCATGTCCAGGTCGTTCCACGCGCCCGGGTGGGCGTATCCGGCGAGCGGTAGGTCCTCTTCGAGGTGGCCGAAGGTGGTGGTGGCGAAGTTGGTGCCGAGGTCGGGTGCGACCCGCCACATGTTGCTGATCTTCGAGGACAGCGCGACCAGTGGCAGGTATCGGGGGTCGGTCGGGTCGGCGTTGTGGGCGGCGATCGGTGCCTCACCGCTGAAGACCATGGGGCGTCCGGTCGCGAGAAGCGCCTGACTCATCTGTTGGTAGTCGGCGGAGGGGTCCGTGCCCGACGCGACACCGCAGTAGTCGAACTTCACGAAGTCGACGCCCCAACTGGCGAACGTGTCGGCGTCCTGCTGGTAGTGCCCGTAACTGCCGGGCAGTCTCTGGCAGGTCTGTGTGCCGATGGCCTCGTACACGCCCAGTTTCAGTCCCAGGGCGTGCAGTTGGTCGGCCAGCCACGCGATGCCGTGCGGGAACCGGGTGGGGTCGGCCTGCAACTGCCCGTCGGCGGCCCGGGTGCTGGCCATCCAGCAGTCGTCGAGGTTGACGTATTTGTAGCCCAGTTTCGCGAGTCCGCTGGACACCAGGGCCCGGCCGTTGGCGAGTGCGGCGTTCTCGTCGATGGTGCATCGGTACTGGTACCAGTCGTTGAAGCCCATCGGTGGGGTCAGCGCGAGCCCGTTGTACGAGCCGGTGCCGCCCGGCTGCGGGGTCGAAGCGGCGGCCGGCACGGCGACCGTCGACAGCACGACCATCGACAGCGCGACGCAGAACGAACTCAGTAGGGCGATGACTCGACGTCTCCGGTTCACCATGGCCATCTCTCCTCGGTACAGCACACGGATCGGTGCGGGGTCAGGGCAGGCCGATGGCGCGCATGCCGCGCCTGCGTTGCTGGATGACCACGGCGACGACGAGCAGGAACCCTTGGGCGATGTCCTGCCAGAACGAGTTGACGTCGAGGATGGTCAGGCCGTTCTCCAGCACGCCCAGCAGCAGCACCGCGAGGATCGTGCCGGGGATGCCGCCCTTGCCGCCGCGCAGGGATACGCCGCCGAGTGCGGCGGCCGTGATCGACTGTAGTTCCAGGCCCTGGCTGCCGGAGGTGGGCTGCCCGGAGCCGGTGCGCGCGGTCAGCATGATGCCGGCGACGGCCGCGGCGACACCGGCGGCGATGTAGCAACCGATGACGTAGCGGTTGAGGTCGATGCCGGCGAGCCGGGCCGCGGTGGCGTTGCCGCCCATGGCGTACAGGTTGCGGCCGATATCGGTGTAGCGCAGCAGGAGGTACGCGGCGACGGCGACGACGACGAGGATCCAGATCAACACCGGGACGCCGATGATCGCGCCGCGGGCGATGAAGATGAACGTCGAGTCCGTGCCGGTGTAACCCTGCGCCCGCCCGTTGGAGACGAGGTTGGCCAGGCCACGGTAGCCGGCATAGGTGGCGAGCGTGGCGATCACCGCGTTGACCCGACCGTAGATGATCACCACGCCGTTGAACAGGCCGGCCAGGACACCCACGCCCAGTGCGATCAGGATGCCCAGCGCCGCGGAGGAGTAACTGGTGAACACCATCGCCGACACCACGGACGTGAGCCCGGCGGCGCTGCCGACCGAGATGTCGAGGCCGCCGATGAGCATCACGACGGTCTGCACGACGGCGAGTACCCCGACGATCGACACGGTCGTGCCGATGGTCTCCAGGTTGCTGAGCAGGAAGAAGTTGCCGTTCTGGCTGCCGATGATCGCCACCAGCACGGCGAGCGCGGCCAGCAGGCTGAGGTTCTGCACGCCGACCGTGTCCACGAAGCGCCGCAGCGGTGACCGACTCCGCGTGGTCTCCGGCTCTCCGGCCAGATCGGCGGCACCAGATGCCTTGGTTGTCGTCACCCTTCATCTCCTTTGCCGGCGGCAGCGACAGCGGTGAGTTGGTCGGCCATGGCGAGTTGGAGGATCCGTTCCTCGGAGGCGTCGTCCCGGCTCAGTTCACCGGCGATCCGCCCGGTCTGCATGACGAGGACCCGATCGGACAGCGCGAGGATCTCCGGAAGTTCCGAGGAGATGACGACGATCGCCAGCCCGTCCGCGGCGAGGCCGTCGATCGCGTCGTAGATCTCCGCCTTCGCGCCGACGTCCACGCCTCGGGTCGGTTCGTCCAGGATGAGCACCCGCGGCCGGCTGGCCAGCCAGCGCGCGAGGACCACCTTCTGCTGGTTGCCGCCGGACAGGTTGGCCACGACGTGTTCGACAGACGGGGCGCGGACGTTGAGCCGGCGGGCGAACTCGTCCGCGATCCGCCGCTCCTCGCCGCGCCGGACCACGTGCATCCTGCTGATGCGGCCCAGCACGGCCAGTGACATGTTGTCCCGGACCGACCGTTCCATGAGCAGCGCCTGGGCCTTGCGTTCCTCGGGCACGAAACCGATGCCGGCGCGGATCGCGTCCCGCGGACCGCGGATGCGGACCGTGCGACCGGCGACGGCGATCTCGCCTGCCGTGCGGCGGTCGTCGCCGACGATCGCGTGCGCGAGTTCCGAACGGCCTGCGCCGACGAGCCCGGCGATGCCCACCACTTCGCCCGCGCGGATGTCGAAGCTGACGTCGTGCACCTTCTCCGTGCGCAGCCCCCGGACGGACAGGACGACGTCGCCGGGGGTGTGGGCGTCGCGGGAGTACGTGCCGGAGAGATCGCGGCCGACCATCATCGACACGAGCGTGTCGGGGCTCGTGTCGACGGTGGTGCGTGTGCCGACGACGGCGCCGTCGCGCAGCACGGTGACCCGGTCGGCGATCGTGAAGATCTCCGGTAACCGGTGCGAGACGTAGAGGACGGCGACGCCGTCGTCACGCAGTCGGCGGATCAGGGTGAACAGGGCCTCGACCTCGGTGTCGGACAGGGACGACGTCGGTTCGTCGAACGCGATCACCCGCACGTCGGCGATCAGTGCGCGCATGATCTCGACGAGTTGCCGCTGTGCCGGCGACAGTTGCTCGCCCAGGGTCTCGGGGGCGAGTGCGTGCGCGAAGCCGTAGCGGGCGATGTCCGCCCGCGCGCGTGCCTCGACGCCGCGGCGGTGGTACGTGTGCCGCCTGCTGGGCAGGGTGCCGACGTAGATGTTCTCCGCCACCGACACGTGCGGGATGATTTCCAGTTCCTGGTAGATGACCCGCACGCCGGCGGCGTGGGCGGCGCGTGGCGACGTGAACCGCACCGGCGTCCCGTCAATGGCCAGCTGGCCGGCGTCCGGTGTGTACGCGCCGGAGAGGATCTTCAGCAGCGTCGACTTGCCGGCGCCGTTCTCACCGACCAGGGCGTGCACCTCGCCCGGGCGCACGTCGACGTCGACACCACGCAGCGCATGCACCCCGCCGAAGCTCTTGCGCAGGCCGGTCATCACCAGGCGGGCCTGGGGCTGGTCGCTCACGCGTCCTCCTCGCTGGCGCTCGCGTCCGGATCAGCTACAGGACCCCATGGCCGACTGCCAGTTGGCCGCGGTGACCATCGTCGTCTTCGCGATCGTCTTGGCGGGCAGTGCTTTGCCGTCGCGCAGGTGGTCGACGAGCACCTTGACCGCCGCGGCTCCGACGGCGGCACCGCTGATGTACAGCGCGGCCTTGTTGCCGGAGTTGACGTGCGCCTTCCAGTCCTTGCAGGTGAGGTAGGCGCCGAGGCCGACACCGATGATGTCGGACGGCGACACGTGCCCGTTCTGCAGTGCGGTCACGACGCCGGTTTCGCTCTCGTCGTTGCAGCCCCACACGATCCAGTGCTTGACACCGGGGTTGGCGGTCAGCGCGGCGGCGGCCTTGTTCTGTGCGTCGATCACCGAGTTGTCGGTGCCGAGCTTGAGGATCGGCAGCGTGGTCCCGGCGCCGGACTTGAAGCCCTGCTCCTCACCTGGCT
>DASZXM010000121.1:0-4864 GCA_035546415.1 Pseudonocardiaceae bacterium | reverse complement strand
CTCGACTGTCCACGGCCATGCCTGTGCCCTGTCGCGGCCGGTTGCAGCGGACCCGGCTGGCGATGGAGACCCCCGTGACCGACAACCGTGAGCCCGACAACCGCCTGCCCGTCAACGCCGACCTGAGCCAGCTGCGTGCGCAGGCCAAGGAACTCCGTCGGGCGTTCACCGGCGCCAACCCGGCCGCCGTGGCCCGGGTACGTGCGGTCCTGCCGGCCGCCGGCACCGAGATCGCGCTGCGCGACGCCCAGTTGGTGATCGCCCGCGAGCACGGCTTCGACGGCTGGCGGGACGTCGCCGCGGCCGTCGTCGCCCAGCGGAGCGGCGGCCGCGACCTGGACCGCTGGTTCGCGGTCGAACTCAACAACGGCACGTGGGACCTGGTCGACAACGGACTGTCCACCGACAGTCCGCGGGCCGAGCGGGAACAGGCGCTGTACGCGGCGTACGCCGCCGCCCACCACTGGCGGCAGGCCGGCACGGTCGCCAACCACGGCCGCGCCGAGCACCTGATCGCCACGGTGGCCGTGGCGCTCGGCCTGCTGGACGTGGCCCGGCGGCACGCCGACCGGTACGCCGAGTTGATCGCCGAGCACCCGGCGGCGTTCGCCGACTGGGACCGCGCGTTCGCGGCGGAGGCGGCGGCCCGGGTGGCGGCGCGCTCGGGCAGCGCGGACGCGCACCGGCTGCGGGCGCAGGCGCGCCGCATCGCGGAGGCCGTCGAGCACCCCGAGGAGCGCCGGATCTGCCTGGAACGGCTGGCCGCGGAACCCTGGTAGCGGGCGGTGCCGAGCGTGGTGTCGCAGGTGAAACGGCGGTATCCCCTCCCCGGCTGGAAGTTCGAACATACATTCGAATATTGTCGGTGCCGATGTCTATCGTGCGTGGTGACGGGTCCGAGTGGGACACCTTCGACGTAACGGAGAGCATGTGATCATCGACTGCGACAAGTGCGCCATCCGGGGTGTCGGCTGCTCGGACTGCGTGGTCAGCGTGTTGCTCAACGCGCCGGGCACCGTGGAGTTGACCGATCCCGAGCTGAAGGCCATCGGCGCCCTGGCCGCCGAGGGGCTCGTGCCGAAGTTGCGGCTGGTTCCGATCGGTGGCTTCGACGACGTGTCGGCCCGGCACGAAAAGGATGAAACGGTCGACACGCCAGAGGCCGTACGGCCGAGCGCCGAACGGTCGACTCCTTACGTTGGGCGGCATCGTCGGCAGGTCAGCTGATGGGTGTTACGCCGATCACCTTATGGAGTTGTCGCTAGTCCGTTCGTGCGGACGGCGTAGCGGCAGGCGAAACCCGGGTCCCCCCGGTAGACGTCAAGGCGTGCGTTCCGTAACCTGTCCGAGATCTCGCGGCGGGCTGTGGTCCACCGTGGACGACAACGCGGGATCACCGCCGAAACGGCCTGTCGGGGGACCGGACCGTGATTCGGAAGATCACGTGCTGCGCCCTGCCAGGACACTGTTGGGTGTCTCCTCGGCCTCGCCGCGTGTTCTACCCGACCGGCGGTGGACACGAAGGAGACACGCGCGACGTGGCGTCGCACCGACTCAGGCGCACGATGCGAGGGGCACTCGCGGCCAGCGCGGTAGTCGCGGCGGTGAGTTTCACCCCGGCACCCATGGCGACAGCGGACACCCCGGCGAACCCCCCACCGGCCAGCAACGACCCGGTGGCCGAGTACACGAGACTCAGCGAGCAGGCGGACGCGCTCAACGAGAAGATGAACGCGGCGAACGTCAACCTCGCCAAGCAGCAGGGCATCGCCCGCGCGGCCGCCGCCGACGTCGCCAGGGCCAAGTCCGCCGAGCAGGCCGCGCAGGCCCGGGAGAACCAGTACCTCGACCAGGTCGACAGCCTCACCGACGCGTCCTTCGAAGGCGCCCGGATGAGCCAGCTGTCGGCGCTGCTCACCGGTACGTCGGCCAAGGACTTCCTCAACCGCGCCGAAGACCTGCAGGACCTGGCCGCGAACAACTACGCGGTGCTGAGCAAGTTCGCGTCGGCCGTGAACGCCGCGAAGGCGGCCGAGTCACGCGCCCAGAAGGACCTGCAGACCGCCGAGGACGCGACCGCAGCCGCGGAGTCCCTGAAGCAGCAGCTCAACCAGGAGAGCACGCAGCTCCAGCACCAGGCCGCCCAGTTGCTGGCGGACAAGAGCAAGTTCACCCCGCAGGAGCTGGCCCAGCTGCTGTCCACCGGCGTCAAGGGCGTGTTCGTCGCGCCTCCCGGTATCCGGGGGCGTGCGATGACGATCGCGCTGGCGCAGCGCGGCAAGTCCTACGTGTGGGCGGGCGCCGGACCGAACGTCTTCGACTGCTCCGGTCTGGTGCTGTGGTCGTACGCGCAGGCCGGCATGCCGGGCATCCCGCACTCAGCTGCCGCGCAGCAGCAGTTGGGCGTCGCCGTGCCCAAGGCCGACATGCAGCCCGGTGACCTGGTGTTCTTCGGTTATCCGGCGTCACACGTCGGCATTTACGTCGGCAACGGCCTGATGGTGGACGCCCCGCACACCGGCGCTGTCGTCCGCGTCGAACCGCTGTTCAGCGATTTCACCAACGCTCGCCGCCTCGGCAGCTGACAGGCCGCCCGGACGGGCGGTGGAGACGAAGGAGACGTGTGACGTGGCGTCGCACAGACTCAGGCGCACGATGCGCGGAGCGCTCACGGCCGGCGCGGTGGTCGCCGCGGCCGTGAGCATCACCGGAACGGCCACGGCGGACACTCCGGCCAATCCGCCGCCGGCCAGCAACGATCCGGTGGCGCAGTATCGCGCGCTGAGTGCGCAGGCGGACGCGTTGAACGAGAAGATGGACACCGCCAACGTCAAGCTCCAACAGCAGCAGGCCATCGAGAAGAAGGCCAGGAACGACATTGCCAAGGCGCAGGTCGCGGAGCGGGCCGCCGAGGCGCAGGAGGACAAGTACCTCGACCAGGTCGACGTGTTCACCGACGCGTCGTTCGAGGGCGCCCGGATGAACCAGCTGTCCGCGTTGCTCACCGGGACGTCCGCGAAGGACTTCCTGAACAAGGCGCAGGACCTGCAGGACCTCGCGGCCGACAACTACGCGGTGCTCAGCAAGTTCCAGTCCGCGGTGAACGCCGCGAAGTCGGCGGAGGCGCGGGCCCAGAACGACCTGAAGACGGCCCAGGACGCGGCCGCCACGGCCCAGCAGCTGAAGAACCAGTTGGGCCAGCAGGGACAACAGCTGGAGCAGCAGTTCAACCAGCTCCTGTCGGCGAAGGGTGCGCTGAGCACGTCGGAGCTGTCCGAGCTGGCGTCGCAGGGGGTCGGCGGTGTGTTCCTGGCGCCGCCGAACTCCGGCATCCGCGGCCAGGCGATGGAGATCGCGCTGCAGCAGCGCGGGAAGATGTACCTGTGGGCGGCGGCCGGTCCGTCCCGGTTCGACTGTTCCGGCCTGGTCATCTACTCCTACGCGCACGCCGGCATGCCGGGCCTGCCGCATTCCAGCCAGATCCTGTCCACGATGGGCGAGGCCGTGTCACGGGCCAACCTGCAGCCCGGTGACCTGGTGTTCTTCGGTCACCCGGTGCACCACGTGGGCATCTACGTGGGCAACGGCCTGATGGTCAACGCTCCGTCCTTCGGCGAGCCCGTCCGGGTGCAGCCGCTGGACAGCGACTACGAGGGCGCTCGCAGGCTGGGCTGACACGCACGCGCATGCCGCCGCACCGATTCGATCGGCGCGGCGGCATGGTCGTTCTCACGGAGTGTCGTCGTATTCGTCGTGGTGGCGCCACCAGTGGCCCATCTCGTCGCGGCGGCCCAGCGGTGCGCGGTCCAACCACTGCCACATGCCCCACAGGGCGTCCAGGCCACGCTCGTACGTGGAGTACGTGTGGTGGACGACGCCGTCCTGGAGCGCGAACGCACTCATGCCGGGGCCTTCGCGGCGGTAGGTCTGCCAGTCGGTGCCGACGGTCGATCGGGTGTACTCGTCGCGGGCCGCGAGTTCGTCGGGGGCCGGGCGCATGTCCCGCGTGCGGAAGTTGTACGTGACGGCGCCCGCCTCCCACTCCTCCTTGGTGTGGGCCACGCCGAAGTCGGTGTTGAAGTCGCTGTCGTGGGACGACGCCCACGGGAACGTCCAGCCCATCCGCTCCCGGTAGGCCAGGAGTTTCGCCAGCGGGGCCCGGGACACGGCGCACAGCGTGACGTCGTGGTGGGCGAGGTGCGGCACGGAGCCGTTGAAGCTGTCGGTGAGCGCCGCGCAGGACGGGCAACCCGCCGTGTAGTCCGGTCCGAACATCGAGTGGTAGATCAGCAGTTGCGAGCGGCCGCGGAACAGGTCGGCCAGCGACGCGGGCCCGTCCTCGGTCTGGAACGTGTAGTCCTTCTCGACCCGGACCCAGGGCAGGTCCAGCCGCTGTCGGGTCACCTCGTCGCCGCGCCGGGTCAGTTCCTTCTCCGCCTCCAGCAGGTCCAGTCGCGCGGCGAGCCACTCCTCGCGCGTGCCCGTCCGATGGCCGGCCATGGCCGTCTCCTTCGTGTCGTTGATTTCGCGTTGTGATTCGGCGTTGTGATTCCGCGCCGTCAATCAGTAGCAACCGGTTGGTTGCAAAATTATCGCAACCGATCGGTTGCGTCAACTGCCATCGGGAACGGCTCGGCGGCGGCCGTATACCGTGGTCGGGTGCGTCGGACGCTGCTGGTGACCAACGATTTCCCACCTCGGCCGGGTGGCATCCAGAACTACCTGCACACATTGGCCACCCACCTGCCGGTGGACGACCTCGTCGTCTACGCCCCGGCGTGGCGGCGGGGCGCCGAGCCGCACCCCGAGTTCGACGCGAAGCAGCCCTTCCCCGTCTACCGGCACCCCACGTCGCTGATGCTGC
>DASZXM010000120.1:0-5992 GCA_035546415.1 Pseudonocardiaceae bacterium | reverse complement strand
CGACCGGTGGAAGCGGCGCACGTCGATCATCTGCCAGATCAAGGCCAAGGCCGACACCGACCTGGACCTGCTCACGGCCGCCGTCGAGGCGAACGCGACCGAATCGGACTTCTTCCTGCGCAAGGGCATCGGCTGGGCGTTACGCGAGTACGGGAAGACCGATCCGGCGTGGGTCGCCGACTTCGTCGACGCGCACCCGGACCTGTCCCCCCTTTCCCGCCGCGAGGCGACACGACGTTTGACGCCCGCCGCCGAGTAATCCGCCACATTGGGCCCAATGGGCGACACCGCAGGTCACAGTCTTGATCATCGCTCCGTAAATGTCCGAACAGCACCATCGGGTGATATCCGGACTTCTCGACCGACCCATTCTGCATGTCCACCCAGTATTCCCTCACATGTTCTGACACAAGTCGGCCGGCCGCCCGGTGGACGCCACGCTCAACCCGATGTTCCAGGAGATGCTCGGCGACTGGGAGTGGCGGCGCTGGTGTCGCAACCGATGAACTTGCCCGTCTGACACGAGGAACGGCCCAAGTCCGTTGTGGACTCGGGCCGTTTCGTGGTTGGCGGGCCTCAGCCCCGCAGGGCGGCGCCCAGCTTCTGGGTGGCCAGTGCGACCGCCGCGTCGCGGGCCGCCGTCGCCTCCTCGCGGGTCAGCGTCCGGTCCGGGGCGCGGAACCGCAGCGAGTAGGCCAGCGACCGCTTGCCGTCGCCGACCTGCTGGCCGGTGTACACGTCGAACAGCGACAGGTCCTCCAGCAGCTCACCGCTGCCGGCGCGCAGCACCTCCGACACGTCCGCCGCCGGCACCGTCGCGTCCACCACCAGCGCCACGTCCAGCAGCACCGGCGGGAACGGCGACACGACCGGCACCGGCCGGCGCTCCACGACCGGCACCAGGTCCAGGTTCAGCTCCATCGCGCACGTGCGCCTGGGCAGACCGAGCCGCTCGATCACCTTCGGGTGCAGTTCACCCGCGTGGCCGACGACGATGCCGTGCACGGACAGCTCCGCGCACCGCCCGGGATGCCAGGGCGCGTGGTCGGTGGCGGCGACCGTCACGTCCACACCGGACGCCTCGGCCACGATCCGCGCCGCGTCCACCGCGTCCGCCCACCCGGCCGGTTCGCCCTTGCCCCACCAGCCCGGCCGCTGCCGGTGCCCGGTGAGCACCACGGCCGCGTGCACCGGCTGCTCCGGCAGCGCGGCGGCCATCTCGTCCAGCTCCTCGTCGGTGGGCCGGCCCGCCACGCCCAGCTCGGGCACCGTGTGCGGCTCGTCACGGGCGATCGCGACCTGCCCGATCCGGTACAGCGCCAGGTCGGTGAAGCCGCGGGACACGTTGCGCTGCACGGCATCCAGCAGTCCGGGCAGCAGGGTCGACGCCATCTGGCCGGCGTCGGACTCCAGCGGGTTCAAGACGGTGATCGTGCGCCGGCGCGGGTCGTCCTCGGCCAGGCCGAAGTCGTCCCACACGCCCGGGCGGACGAACGGGAACGGCAGCACCTCGACGTAGCCGTCCTCGGCCAGCGCCCGGGACACCGCCCGGGAACGCCGCTGTTCGGCGGTCAGGCCACGGCCGGGCGGCGCGGGCGGCAGCTCGGACGGGATCGTGTGGTACCCCTCCAGCCGCAGCACCTCCTCGACCAGGTCGATCGGCTGGTTCAGGTCGGCGCGCCAACTCGGCGGCGTCGCGATGACCAGCGGCGTGCCGTCCTCGGCCGTGTCCACCTCCACCGCGCAGCCGATCTGCTGCAGCCGGCTGGCCGTGACGCCACGGCCGTAGCGGACCCCGGCGACCCGGTCGGGCATGCCCATCGGGATCGCCACCGGACCGGGCAGCTGCGGCCGGCCGACGTCCGTGCGGCCCGGCTGGATCGCGCCCTCGCCGTGCCGGGCCAACAGCCGCGCGGCCAGTTCCAGCGCGGCGGGCGGCACGGCCGGGTCGACGTGGCGCTCGAACCGGCGGGACGCCTCGCTGGGCAGCTTGTGCCGCCGTGCCGTGCGCGCGATCGACGCCGGCTCCCAGTTCGCCGCCTCCAGCAGGATGTCCGAGCTGTCCGGGCGGACCTCCGTGGACGCACCGCCCATCACACCGGCCAGGCTGATCGGACCGCTCTCGTCGGTGACCACCAGGTCGTCCGGGTCCAGTTCGCGGGTCACGTCGTCCAGGGTGGTGAGCTTCTCGCCCGGTTCGGCCCTGCGCACCGTGATGTTGCCGTGCAGCGCGGACGTGTCGAACGCGTGCAGCGGCTGGCCGGTCTCCAGCATCACGTAGTTCGTGACGTCGACGGCCAGCGAGATGGACCGGATACCGGCCAGCATCAGCCTGCGGCGGATCTGCCACGGCGTCGGCGCGGTCGGGTCGATGCCGGTGACCCGGCGGGTGACGAACCGGGGACAGCCGATCTGGTCCTCGATGTGCACCTGCCACGCCTCGCCCTCGGCGGCCGGCACCTCGATCGACGCCGGGTCGCGGAAGCCGACGTCCAGCGCGCACGCCAGTTCCCTGGCCAGGCCGCGCACGGACAGCGCGTAGCCGCGGTCGGGTGTGATGGCCACCTCGATGACGGAATCGACCAGTTCCAGCAGCTGCACGGCGTCCGTGCCGGGCACGGCCGTGCCACCGGGCAGCACGAGGATGCCGGTGTGGTCGTCGCCCAGGCCCAGTTCCTTGGCCGAGCAGATCATGCCGTCGCTGACGTGGCCGTACGTCTTGCGCGCGGTGATCTCGAACCCGCCGGGCAGCACGGCGCCGGGCAGCGCGACGACGACCAGGTCGCCCTCGACGAAGTTCGTGGCACCACAGACGATGCCGCGCACCGCGACGGCGTCGTCGTCCTCGTCGTCGTCCTCGACCGCCTCGTCGTCGAGAACCTGCACCTGGCAGTACCGGATCGGCTTCTTGAAGCCCTTCAGGTCCTCGATCTCCACGACACGGCCGACCACGATCGGGCCGGTCACGTCACCGAGTTCGGTGACCTCCTCGACCTCAATGCCGACCCGGTTGAACGCCTCGGCGAAACGGTCCGCCAGCGACACGCCGTCGTCGTACTCGGGCAGCTCCAGCCTTTCGGCGAGCCAGGTGACCGGAACTCGCATCACCTCATGCCTCCGTTCCGAACGCGGTGGTGAACCGCACGTCGCCTTCGATCATGTCCCGCATGTCCGGCAGGCCGTTGCGGAACATCAGGGTGCGTTCGATGCCCATGCCGAACGCGAAACCCGAATACTCGTCGGGATCGACACCGCAGGCCCGCAGGACGTTGGGGTTGACCATGCCGCAGCCACCCCACTCCACCCAGCCGGGCCCGCCCTTCTTCGCCTCGAACCACACGTCCGCCTCGCCGGACGGCTCGGTGAACGGGAAGAACGACGGCCGCAGCCGGGTCTTCGCGGCCGGCCCGAACAGCGCCCGGGCGAACGCGTCCAACGTGCCCTTGAGGTGCGCCATCGTCAGACCCTTCGCCACCGCGAGGCCCTCGACCTGGTGGAAGACCGGCGTGTGCGTGGCGTCCAGGTCGTCGGTGCGGTACACGCGGCCCGGGCACACGATGTACAGCGGCAGGTCCCGCTCCAGCAGGCTGCGGATCTGCACCGGCGACGTCTGGGACCGCAGCACCAGCCCGGAGTTCTCCGGCGCCACGTAGAACGTGTCCTGCATGGTGCGGGCCGGGTGGTCCTTCGGCGTGTTCAACGCGTCGAAGTTGAACCACTCCGTCTCCACCTCGGGCCCCTCGGCCACCTCCCAGCCCATGCCGACGAACACGTCAGCGATGCGCTCGGAGATCGTGGTGATCGGGTGGCGGGCGCCGCGCGGGTAGCGGTCCCAGGGCAGCGTGACGTCGACGGCCTCCTCGATCAGCATCGTCTCGTCACGCTTGGCCTCGAGTTCGGCGTGCCGCTGCTCGTAGGCCGCCTTGATCGCGGTCTGCGCCTCGTTGACCCGCTTGCCCGCCTCGGCACGCGCGGCGGGGGGCAGCGCGCCGATCTCGCGCCGGGCCAGCAACACCGGGGAACGCTCACCAAGATGCGCCGGCCGGCGTTCGGTCAGCACGTCCAGGTCAGCCGCCTCGGCGAACGCCGCTTCGGCCTCTTTCACCGCAGACTGCAAGGTCTCCTGCGCGAGTGCCGCGACCTCTTTCGGGTCGTACGGGTCGTTTGCTCCGGACATGGTGGATGAAACTCCTGGCTGGTTGGCAAGTTGCCGAGCAGACCGATCCTACGAGACGGGCCCGGTTGGTCGCGTTCGAGTTACCGCGGGCGGACGAACCCGGTCGGTGTGCCGCTGCGCGCGTGCCGTCGCGTACAGGCAGACGGCGGCGGCCGTGGCGAGGTTGAGGCTTTCCGCGTGACCGTGGATCGGCACCCGAAGTGACTGGTCAACGGCCCGGAGCACGTCGTCGGGCAGGCCGTGTGCCTCGCTGCCGAACACCCACGCGGTCGGCCCGGTGAGGTCGGTGTCGTCCAGGTCGCCCGTTGCGTGCCCGTCGGCCGCGACCAGGTGCAACCCGGCCGTCCGGCACGCGGCGAGCACGTCGTCGGACCGGCGGGTCCGGGCGATCGGCAGGTGGAACAGGCTGCCGGCGGACGCGCGCACGCACTTGCCGTTGTGCGGGTCGACGGTGTCGCCGGCCAGCAGCACCGCGTCCGACCCGGCGGCGTCGGCGACGCGGATCACGGTGCCGGCGTTGCCCGGATCGGCAACGCCGTACAGCACGGTGACCAGGCGTGGCGTCCCGGCCAGTGCCTGGTCGACCGGCACGTCCACCAGGTCGCAGACCGCCACGACGCCCTGCGGTGTCACGGTCTCCGACAGCCCGTCGGCCGCCCGTTCGGTGACGTCCGACACAGGCACACCGGCCGCGCGCGCTTCGGCGACCAGGTCCGCGTTGCGGTCGGCGGCGACCTTCGTCACGAAGAGCTCGTGCACGGTGCCGAACCGCAAGGCCTCGCGGACCGCTTGTGCGCCCTCGGCGAGGAACCGGCCGGCATCGGTACGGCCGGACCGTTTCGTCAGGCGTCGTGCGGCGACGACCCGGGGAGTCCGTTCGGTGAACGGACGGTCCCCGGGTCGGACGACCGGGCCGGTCATGCTGTTCGTAGTGCCGCGCCGCGGATCAGGCCTGGCTGCCCTGCGCGTCGGCGTGCTCGCGGGCCAGGTCGACCAGCGCGGTGAACGCCGTCGGGTCGCTGACGGCCAACTCGGCGAGGATCTTGCGGTCCACCTCGACGCCAGCGCCCTTCAGGCCCTGGATGAAGCGGTTGTAGGTCAAGCCGTTCTGCCGTGCGGCGGCGTTGATCCTGGTGATCCACAGCTGGCGGAAGTCGCCCTTGCGCGCCCGGCGGTCCCGGTATGCGTAGTTGAGCGAGTGGAGCATCTGCTCCTTGGCCTTGCGGTACAGCCGCGAGCGCTGGCCGCGGTAACCGCTGGCCATCTCAAGGGTGGTGCGGCGCTTCTTCTGGGCGTTGACCGCCCGCTTCACGCGTGCCACGGTGCGAATCCTGTCCGGTCTCGTGGGGCGTCACGGACGCCCCGGTGTACATAAGGTGCTGCGCTATCTCGGTGGGCGGTCAGCGCGCCAGCAGGCGCTTGATCCGCTTGACGTCGCTCTTCGCGACCTCGGTGACGCCGGACATCCTGCGGGTCAGCTTGCTGGACTTCCGCTCCAGACGGTGGCGCTTGCCCGTCTTCTCGCGCAGCACCTTGCCCGAGCCGGTCACCCGGACACGCTTGCTCGTGCCGCCGTGCGTCTTCATCTTCGGCATGTTCGTCCTCATCACTCAATGCGCGGTCCCGCTCGCACGGGACCGGCGTTGTATGGCCGCCCCCGTGTGCGGGGGCGGTCACGTTCGGTCGACTGGGGCGAGCCTGCGCTAGCTCTCGCTCCCGGTGGCCTCGGCACCCTCGGCGCCGTCACCTGCCGGCACGGCCGCCTTGGTGCGCGGCTGCGGCTTGATGTTCTTGTGGGGCGCCAACACCATGATC
>DASZXM010000119.1:0-2598 GCA_035546415.1 Pseudonocardiaceae bacterium | reverse complement strand
CCACGGCGGCGCAGGCGAAGGCTGTGCCGATCCGCGTGTCGTCCCTCCAGCGAGCGGCGGTGCCTCGCCGTCCGCGCCTCCGATTGGCGCGTTTGTTCGGCGTGTCGTCGCTTCGGCGCGATCCCGCGGCCGTTTCGGTTGCGGCGGCTTCGGTTGGTGTTGCCGGTCTCGCGAGACGGCGGGGCTGCTCGCGCGGTGGCGGCCTTGCTCGGCGTGTCGTCGCTTCGGCGAGGCGCCCGCGCGAGGCACCCGCGCGAGGTGGCCGCTCGACGCAGCGGCCCGAAGCGACCGCGCGAGGTGGCGCCGCTTCGCTCGGCGTGTCGTCGGTTCGGGGAGTGATCAGTGACTCAAGGCGTGAGGAGGTGCGCTGATGATGGGTGCGCGGAGTGTTGCTGAGTTTCATCGGGTTGCTCGGGAGCGGTTGGATCCCGTGCATTACGACTACTTCGCCGGTGGTGCCGGCGACGAGGTCACGCTGCGGGCCAACGAGGCCTCCTTCGCTCGGCTCACCCTGCTGCCCCGGGTGCTGCGCGGCACCGACAAGCGTCAGCTCGACATCTCCCTCCTCGGCTGCCCGACCAGCATGCCGGTGTTCATCTCGCCGACCGCCTTTCACCGCCTGGCCCATCCCGACGGTGAGCGCGCGACCGCGCGGGCCGCCGCGCGGGCCGGTGTGATCATGGTGGTCAGCATGGCGTCGACCGTCGCCGTCGAGGATCTGCCCGGTGACGCCCCGCGCTGGTTCCAGCTCTACCTGCAACCCGACCCGGACGTCACCGAGGCGCTCGTGCGCCGTGCCGAACGTGCCGGTGTCGACGCGCTCGTGGTGACCGTCGACTCGCCCGTGTTGGGGCGGCGGGAGCGGGACGACCGGCACGGCTTCCACGACCTGCCGCCCGACCTGCACTGCGAGAACCTTCGCGGGCTGCTGGCCGACGAACCCGGGCACGTCCGGCAGATCGAGATGTCCGCCGAGCTGTCGTGGGACGACATCGACCGGCTGCGGGCGATGACCGACCTGCCGGTCATCGTCAAGGGCGTCCTGCATCCGGCCGACGCGGCCATCGCCGTTGAGCACGGGGTCGCCGCTGTGCTCGTGTCCAACCACGGCGGTCGGCAGCTCGACACCGTCCCGGCCACGATCGACGCCCTCCCCGCCGTCGTCGCCGCCGTCGGCGACCGGGTTCCGGTGCTGCTGGACGGCGGTGTGCGGCGCGGCGTGGACGTCGTGAAGGCGCTCGCGCTCGGTGCGACCGCCGTCGGTGTCGGCCGGCCGGTGGTGTGGGGGTTGGCCGCCGATGGTGAGCGGGGTGTGGTCGCCGTGCTGGAACGGCTGCGGGACGAGTTCGACCATGCGCTGGCGCTGTGCGGGGCCGCCACGCCCGCCGACCTCACCCCCGACCTGCTCGGCCCACGACGGGAGGTGTCGTGCTCTACGCAGTCCTCGCAGCAGCGCTGATCCTCGTCGCCAGCCTGCCCTACTGGCTGCCCGCGCGCGTGATCGCGCTCCGGATGCTGATCTTCGCGAAGGTCAACGGCGACGAGGGCATCACCGTGCCCGGGCGCCGCGTGCCGGTCACCCGGTTCCGCGAGCTGTACGCGCATCCCGCCGCCAACGGTCGCAGCCGCGGCGCCGGGCTGTCCAACCTGTTCTGGTACTGGCTCGCGCCCGGCCCGCACGTCCACCAGGAACACCTCGAACCGGGGCCGCGCTACGACGAGGTCGCCCGCGTGACCCGGCAGATCCTGGTGCGCGGCAAGGAGGAGTCCGAACGGATCACCGAGCGCTGCGTCACGAAGGTCCTCGACGAGCTGCCGGCGCGCGACCAGCTCACCGTCCGGCTGCGCGACCTGATGATGCCGGTGTGGGCTGAGGTGTACCACGAGCTCGTCTTCGGCACGCCCTGCCCGCCGCATGTGCGGAAGTTGATCGTGGACAACGCCGCCGACGTCGTCAACGCCCTGAAGTGCGGCAGCCTGCGGCACATGCGCCGCCGCGCGAAGCTGACCGCGTTCCTGCGCGACCACGTCGACGCCGTACCGCACGCCCTGCCCGCCTCGCTGACCGCCGAGGAGACCGCCTGGTATCTGCAGGGCACGTTCTTCAACACCGCCGTCGTGCAGATGTCCGAGGCGATGACGCACCTGCTGCTGGCCGTCGCCGAGCACCCCGGTGTCCAGGCCACGCTGACCGCCGAGGCCGACGACGCCTATGTCGACCGGGTCATCGACGAGACGTTCCGCGCGTACCCGCTGTTCGGCATCGCGCACCGGATCACGTCCGCCGACATCGACGTGGCCGGTGACGTCCTGCCCGCCGGTTCGGTGCTGTGTTTCAGCTACCCGGACTACCACCGCGCCGGCTACCCCGACCCGGACACGTTCGACCCGGACCGCTGGCTGCACCTGGCCGCCCGGGATGCGAACTTCATCCCGTTCGGTGTGACGGCGAACCGGCCGTGCCCGGCGACCGGACACACACCCGCGTGCCGGGCGCCTTCCGGGCTCGCGAAGTAGTTGTCCGACAGGCTCTTGCGACGCGCGTCCCACACCATGTAGCTGCCCAGCACCAGCTGGGTGACGCTGCGGGTCACGTCC
>DASZXM010000118.1:0-1805 GCA_035546415.1 Pseudonocardiaceae bacterium | reverse complement strand
AGCCGTGTGCGACGGTCGCGCCGAAGCTGGTGGACGGCGTGGCGTGTCACCTGGTGGGTGCGTCGTGAGCATCCTGGAGGTGCGCGACCTGACCGTCCGGTTCGGACCGGTGACGGCCGTGGACGGGTTGTCGCTGACGCTGCGCGAGGGCACCACGCTGGCGCTGGTCGGGGAGAGCGGGTCGGGCAAGTCGACGGTCGTCAAGGCGTTGAGCAGGCTGCTGCGCCCGGCGTCCGGGGAGATCCTGTTGCGCGGGTCACCGGTGGGCCGGGGGCGGGCGTCGGTCCGGACGTACCGGCGGGACGTGCAGGTCGTGTTCCAGGACCCGTTCGCGTCGCTCAACCCGATGCACACCGTCGACCACCACCTGCGCCGGCCGGTCGTGCTGTCCGGCGGCGATCCCGCCACGGCCGTGCCCGAACTGCTGCGGTCGGTCAACCTGAACCCGCCCGCCGACTTCGCCGCCAAGCACCCGCACGAACTGTCCGGCGGGCAGCGGCAGCGCGTGGCGATCGCGCGAGCACTGGCGCCGTCCCCGCAGGTGCTGCTGGCGGACGAACCGGTGTCCATGTTGGACGTGTCGATTCGGCTGGAGATTCTGAACCTGTTGGACCGGCTCAAGCGGGAACGCGACCTGGCGCTGCTGTACGTGACGCACGACCTGGCCACGGCCCGGCACTTCTCCGCCGAGATCATGGTGATGTACCGCGGTGAGATCGTCGAGCACGGCCCGAGTGACGACGTGATCCTGAAACCGGCCCATCCGTACACCCGGCTGCTCGCGTCGGCGGCGCCCGATCCGCGCCGCAGTCGGGCGGACGTGGTGGCCGCGCGGCGGGCGCGGATCGCCGGGCGAGTCGAGCGGGGTGCCGAGCAGCGCGCGGTGGATGACCGGACCGGGTGCCGGTTCCGCAACCGGTGCCCGTTCGCGATGGAGGTGTGCGCGACCCACCCGCCGGTGCTGCCGGCCGCGCCCGGGCACACGGCCCGCTGTTGGCTGTTCGCCGAGGAGCCGGCCGCCTGAATCGGTTCACGCCTAGGATGCGGGCATGAACCGATCCGGAGTCGCGCTGGCGTTGGGGGCGGGAGCGGCCGGCGTGGCGCTCAACCTGTTCGGGCGGCGGCCGCCGTGGCACCGGTACCCGTGGTACGTGGCCGGGATGGTGCCCGGGCTGATCGGGTCCGAGTTGGGCGCGCCCGCCGCGACGGCGCAGGCCGTGGCGGCCGGGGTGGCCGTGGGCCTGGGCGCCGGGCGCACCCGGGTCGGGACGACCGCGCTGACCGTGGCCGCCGGTACGGCGCTCGGTCTCGTCGGCCTGCACCGCCGCTCGGTGAGCGCCATCGACGTTCTGGACGACGCGCTCGTCCAGGTGTTCGGCCAGGACCGTCCGGCGATCGAGCCGGACCGGGTGCCGCTGCGCTCGCCGCTGGCGGGCCTACTGGTGGACCGGGACGTCCGCTACGGCGACGCCGACGAGCACGTGTTGGACATCTGGCGGCGGCCCGGCATCCCGGCCGGTGCGCGGCGGCCGGTGCTGGTGTACGTGCACGGCGGTTCGTGGACCGGGGGCAGCAAGCGCGCGCAGAGCACCTACCTGCCAGCGCAGTTGGCGGCGCGCGGCTGGGTGTGCGTGTCGATCGACTACCGGCTCGGCCCGAAGCACCGGTGGCCGGCGCAGATCGTGGACGTCAAACGGGCGCTGGCGTGGTTGCGGGACAACGTCGACGGGTACGGCGGCGACCCGTCGTTCATCGCGATCAGCGGCGGGTCCGCCGGTGGCCACCTGGCCGCGTTGGCGGCCGTG